>DPWB01000355.1 GCA_003527885.1 Candidatus Competibacteraceae bacterium | reverse complement strand
GTCTCGTTGGCTTCTTTTTTTTTTCAAGCAGAAGACGGCATACGAGATCTAGTACGGTCTCGTGGGCTCGGAGATGTGTATAAGAGACAGCATATAATGTGCAAAATCTGGGCAACCAACCCGGATCGCTTTAACATCAGCCCATACCAGCACACCGCGGGACCAAACATCTAGGCCATTTCTGAAGCCGCGCCGCCGATGGGCGAGGAATTGTTCGAACCCAACCGGTAACCGACCCCGCGCACGGTGCGGATCAGTTGCGGGTTCAGCTTGCGGCGCAGATTGTGGATATGCACCTCGACTGCGTTGCTTTCCACTTCTTCTCCCCAACCGTAGAGCCGATCCTCCAACTGCTCGCGGGACAGTACTGCGTCTGGTGTTTCCATCAGCGCGTGCAGCAGAGCAAATTCTCGCGACGACAAGGCAACCGGTTGACCGCAATACTCTACGCTGCGGGCGACCGGATCGAGCCGCAAAGCACCCGTTTCAAGCAAATCGCGCGCCCGCCCCGCCCGCCGTCGCAATAGCGCGCGCATTCGCGCCAGCAATTCGCTCAGATCGAACGGCTTGACCAGATAATCATCCGCTCCACTGTCCAAGCCCATGACCCGATCCGGTACCGCGTCACGCGCGGTCAGCACCAGCACCGGCACCGTCGAGCCACGCTGACGCCAGCCGCGCAGCACACTCAAGCCGTCCTTTTTCGGCAACCCCAAATCCAGCAGCACCAGCGCATAATCGGTCGTTTCCACCGCCAGTTCCGCGCCGCGCCCATCTCGAACCCAATCCACGGTGAAGCCTGCCAGCCGCAAGCCCTTGCGTAAGCTCTCCCCGATCATGGCATCATCTTCCACCAACAACACCCGCATGTTCGCCACCCGGCCAAGTCGTTTATGCTGTGCTATCCGCAAACCTGAACCCTTGGACCGTATTGGACGAGGCACGATTCCACCATGAGACCGTTTCTAGCCGTGACGGCTATTCTGCTGCTCGCCCTGCTAGTCGCTTGCGAACAAGAGCTGCCCGCTTTGCGCATCGGCTCCACCGCTCCGGCTTTCGCGCTGGATCGACTGGAGGGCGCGACGATCCGGTATCCCGACCAATACGCCAACCAAGTCGTCGCCATCCGGTTTTGGGCCGACTGGTGCCCCTCCTGCCGCAGCGAAATGACCGCGCTGGAACCGGTGTATCGCCAGTATCGCGACCGAGGTTTAACGGTTCTGGCCGTCAACGTGCTGCAACCCCCGGAAACGGTGCGGCCGTTCGTCAACCGACTGGGCATTTCCTACCAGGTGCTGCTCGACCGACAGGGCGAGGTAGCGCGCCAGTATCAGGTCATGGCCTTGCCGGTCACCTATATCATCGACCGAAAAGGCGTCATTCGCGGCCGGATCATCGGCGAATCCACGCCCGAGGCTTTTGCCGAGGAAATAGCGGGCTTGCTGTAAGGTTTTTTGAGGATCGCGCTATACTGGCGGCGTTTTTTTACAAGCTGGGAGATCGACTCGAATGAATAATAACCTTAATCCCGAACGCCGCCAGATGCTCCGCCTGCTCGCCGTGACCGGCGCCAGCGTCAGCATCGCCACATTAAGCCCGCCGGTTCTCGCCGCGAACTGCGAAAACGACGGCACCCCGCTGCAATTTATCCCCAAAACCGCGCCGGACCCCGACCCGCAAAACAACGACCTCGCCAAATACCCGAAGTGTCCGTACTGCGGCATGGGCCGCAAGCAATACCATCACAGCCGCCACTTGGTGCACTACCAGGACGACTTGGCGGACGCGACCTGCTCTTTGCACTGCGCCGCGATCGGCTTGGCGCTGAATCTGGACCGTGGCCCGCGAGCTATCTACGCCGCTGATTTCGGCGCGAAAACCGACCCCAAACCGCTGGTCAACGTGGACGGCGCAACCTACCTCCTCGGCTCCAAGCTGCCGGGCGTGATGACGGCTCAGAGCAAGGTCGCCTTCGCTTCCCAAGCTGCCGCCGAAGCCGCCAAAGCCGAGCAAGGCGGCGAATTGGGCGATTTCGACGCCGCGCTTAAAGCGGCTTATCAAAGCATGGCCGGCGATACCCTGATGATCCGCAAGAAGCGGGCCGAGAAGCGGCAGCAAGGCGTCGGACACGACAAATGAAACTTGCCAGCGCTCCGCTGTCGGGCGCTGGCGGGCTGGTGGCGGCGCTATGGCTGCTCGGCCTGTCGCCAGCCTGGAGCGAGGATTTACAATTTCCCGCTCCTGGACCCAAGGACACCTGCCCGGTCTGTGGAATGTTCGTCAGTCTCTATCCTGACTGGGTGGCGACGGCGCTGTATAAAGACGGCCACGCTCACCATTTCGATGGCGCCAAGGATTTGTTCAAATACCTGCTGAATTTACCAACATACGCGCCCGACCACACCCAGGCCGACATCGCGGCCACCGGCGTCACCGACTATTACGGCGTGAAGCGCCTCGACGCCCGCGCCGCGTGGTATGTGGTCGGCTCCGACGTGCTGGGGCCGATGGGCCACGAACCGGTGCCGCTGGCGACCCGGGCGGATGCGGAAGAATTTCAGCGCGACCACAAAGGCAAGCGCATTCTCCGCTTCGATGAGGTCACGCCGACAGTGCTGGAAAACCTCGACCACGGGAACTTTGAATGACCGTCTATTTCATCGGCGCCGGCCCCGGCGACCCCGAACTGATCACCGTCAAGGGCCAACGTCTGATCCGCGAATGCCCGCTGGTGCTGTACGCCGGCTCGCTGGTGCCGAAAGAGGTCGTCCTGGCAGCCAACCCTGATGCCGAGACCGTCAACACCGCCGATCTGGATTTGGCGGAGATCATCGCCCGCATCCGCGCCGCGCACCGACTAGGCTGGAACGTGGCGCGGGTACATACCGGCGACCCCTCGCTGTACGGCGCCACCGGCGAGCAAATGCGCGAATTGGAACAATACGGAATTCCCTACGAAGTGGTGCCGGGGGTGACCGCCGCCTTCGCCGGGGCCGCACTGCTGCGGCGCGAACTGACCCTGCCCGGCATCAGCCAGACCATCATCCTGACCCGCCACGCCGGCAAAACCCCGATGCCGGAGGGCGAGAGCTTACCCGAACTGGCCCGCCATCGAGCCACGCTGGCGATTTATCTCAGCGTGGACAAATTGGAAGAGATCGTCGCCGAGCTGATCCCGCATTACGGCGCGGGCTGTCCGACGGCGGTATTGCACCGCGTGTCCTGGCCGGATCAGGATGGCGTGACCGGCACGCTGGCCGACATCGCCCAAAAGGTGGCGCTGAAAGGCTTCACCCGCACCGCGCTGATTCTGGTCGGGCGGGTGATCCAGCCGGAAGGGTTTTCACCGTCTTACCTCTACAGCGCCGAACACGCCGAGTGGTATCGGGCGAACGCACAGGCGGATTAACGGCGCGCTAAACCGTCAAACCCGCCAGGACTTACCGCCGATGGCTTAGGCCTTGGCGCTATTTCTGTCTCTTATACACATCTGACGCTGCCGACGCGATCTAGTGTAGCTCTCGGTGGTCGCCGTCTCATTAAAAAAAAAAAA
>DPWB01000100.1 GCA_003527885.1 Candidatus Competibacteraceae bacterium | reverse complement strand
CAGCGTCAGATGTGTATAAGAGACAGGCGTTATAGGTACGCCAGTTCGTGACCCGATACTTCCGCCTCTGTTCGTTCATCGCCTTGATATGCGGACCCCGTACATTTGTGCAACAAAACCATATATATGCGTAAAAAACCACGAGAAGACAGCAGACAATAATACGCCGGCGATAAAAAGAACAAGATCAAGTGACATACAAATACTCTCCATGGCCACCTAATACGGCAACATCAATTTTTCTGAACGATGAACCTTAGCCGCAATCGGTTTGCCTTCGTTGAGAGAGATAGCTTCTTTTAGCCCTTGGACAATGGTTTCGTAGGCCTTAGCCATTTTAACTTCTCCAATGCAAGCCTGACGAGGACAACCAGTCTAGCGAAATCGTTTGGTTCTGCCCTCATAAGAGCTGCTAAAGATTGGCCTGTTTCCAGCTATTCCCACCGCTACTAATCTGCCACAGGAACGCCAACAGAGTTCGTTGTGGAACCCTCCGCGCTGACCTGCACCAAATCCCCATCGTTGAGGAACGCCGCGCCGCGCACCGCCACCGTTTGCTCTGGCAGCAGACCCTCCCTGATCTCCATGCGATTTTCCACCATCCGCCCAGTTTGCACCCGCTTAAGACTCACCCGCCGATCCGCGCCGACGATCAGCACATGGGCGAACCCATCACGCATCACCACCGCCTCCTGCGGCACGGTCAGCGCCTCGGTCTGGGCCAATTCAAAAATGCCTTGCGCGAACATCCCGGCCCGCGCCGCCGAACCGGCGGGTAGATCGACGTAGGCGATGGCATAGCGGGTTTTGGGATCGACCGTCGGGGCGAGTTGGCGCAGGGTGCCTTGCACCTCACCCCCACCCGGTAAGGTGACACGCGCGCGCAGACCGATTTTGAGCCGGGTCAAATCCGCCGCCGTCACCTCCGCCCGCCATTCCAGCCGCCCGCGCAACATCAGCCGAAACAACTCCATGCCAGGGGCAGCGACCGCACCCACCGTCGCACTGCGCACTGAGATCACGCCCGCATCCGGCGCGAGCACCTGCGTATGTTTAAGCCGTAAATCCTGGCTTTCCACCAAGGCTTGAGCAGCTTTGACTCGTGCCTGTGCGGTCTTTTCAGCGGTCAGGTACTGATTGACCTGTTGCTTACTCATCGCGCCGCTGGGGGCAATCGCTCGCGCCCGGTCGGCATTGCCGCTGGCGTCGATCAAGGCGGCCTCGGCTTCAGCTAGACCGGCGCGGGCTTGCGCCCGGTCGGCTTCCACCAGATCGGCGTCGAACACGGCCAGCACTTGGCCTTTCTGGACCCGATCACCGACATCGGCCCGTACCTCCGCCAGACGCAGGCCGTTGACATCCGAGCCGATGCTCGCCTCCTGCCACGCGGCGATGTCGCCGTTGGCCGCAAGCTGTTCGGCAAGCGGTGTCCGTCGCGGCGTTTCGGCGGTGATGGCGAGCGCCGGGCGGGGGGCACTGGTGGGTCCTGTAAGGTTTTCGGTGCTCTTTGGCGGTTCCGGGGTTTGCGAGGTCGAGCGGTTGAAAAACCACGCCGCAGCCACGATTAGCGAGAGCGCGGACAGAACGAGAACCAGCGAAAAGGAACGGCGGGCAGGTAGTTCAGGCATGGAGTCAATTAATCGAGCGATAATTTTAGAAAGTTAGCCGCTATTGAAGCCTAGCAACTTCCTAAAAATTGAGCATTATATCGTGTCCGACAAGCTATTGCGCCTGCCCCTTGACGCCGTGAGCCGGTGGGCGCTGACGGGGTGGACCGCTTCGGAAGCGTTTAGCTCCGACCAGCCAGCCGCCGCCACACCGCGCCCAGCGCGCGCTGCGGGTAAGCGTACAGCGCCGGCAGCGGATCGTCGCGCCGCCAGAAGCCGTCCATTACGGGGGCATCCGCCGGCGACCAAAGCCCGATCTCCGGCTGGGCGTGCGCGGCGGCCGTATCGGCCAGCCAGTCGCGCCGCCACAGGGTGCGGGGCCGCGTTGTCGGCGGCGGCGGCTCCTCGCCAATCAGCCAGTGATAAGCGGCCAGCGGCAGATTGACGCCGTTCAGCACGGCGATTTCACCCAGCATTTCGGAACGCCCCGCCGAAGGCTCGATCATCACGAAACGGCCGTCGCGGGCATCGCGCTTGTATTCCATGGCGGCCCAGCCTTCCAACTGACAAGACTGAAAAAATCGCGTTGTCAACGGTTCCAGTTCGGCGGCCATTTCCGGCGCGGGACCACAGCGGGCCGCGACGCCGATGCAGGCCGGCCACGAGCGAATCTTACGCCCGGTGAACGACAGCGGCGACCGACCGCCGCCCGGATGGTATTGCAGCACGAAGTAAATCGCGTCGTCTCCGCCCTCGATCCATTGCTGCACGAGCAAATCGGGCATCACCGGCAGAATCCGCCGGCAAAGGTCTTTCGCCTCGGTAAACGAGTCGATTCGATACGCCTTGGCGAACTGGCGGTCGTAAGCCGCGTTGCGCTCGCCGGGCTTGAGCGCGCAGGGGTAGGGCAACGCGGCCAGCTCCGGCAAATCGGCCTCACCGGTGACATGGACGCCGGGCGGAACGGGAAAGTTGCCCTGTTGGGCGAGTGCCTGAAAACCGGCCTTGGTGTTCAGCGCGGTGGTGATAGCCGGCGGCGGTAACTGGAAGCGATAATGCTGGGCCAAGGTTTCGCGGTGCGCCGAGACGGTAGCCACCGTATCGTCGCGTGTGAGGAACAGTACCGGGCGTTGGTCCAGGCTGCGCGCCAGGGCGAGCAAATCCTCCACCAGTTCAGAACCTGTCAAGGCGCGCAACCCCAGCTTGCGGCCGTGCCGGGTGCGCATGGCGGGCTGGCGCGGATCGGCGTCGGCGGCGATCAGCGGCACATCGCCCAACGCCAGACTGCGCAGGATGCCCAGGCCGTTGACTTCGACGCCGACGACCACGGCAGCGACACGGGAAGCGTTCATCGCGGTGGTTTCAAGCGGTCGAACAGTTCCAGGTACCGGTCGACCACCGCCGCCAGTGTGTAGTCTTGGGCGCGCTGGCGCAGGCGGTCGCGGTCGGGAGAATCCGCCAGCGTCTCCAACATGGCGGCGGCCAACCCCTCCGCATCCCCCACCAAAACCAGCCGGCCATACACGCCGCGCGCGAGGATCTCGGCGGGACCGGTCGGACAGTCCGTGCTGACGACGGGCGTGCCGCAGGCCAGCGCCTCGACCAGCGTCAGGCCAAAGCCTTCAAATTGCGAGCTGACCACCACTGCGGCGGCGCGGGCGAACAGCGGCAGCGGGTCGGGACAAAAACCGGGCAACTCCACCGCTTCCTCCAATCCCAGCCGGGCGCGCAGGGCGAGCAGCGCCTCCCGTTCCGGCCCTTCGCCGATGACCAGCAAGCGGGCGCCGGCGCGGCGTCGGACGATGGCGAACGCCTGTAACAACGTGGCAAAATCCTTGAGCGGCACCAGCCGGCCAGCGGCGACGAACACCGGCGGACCGCCGTCCGTCAGCCAGGGGTGTGGGCTGGGCGCGGCCATGCGTGGCGGGTAATCGGGCGTGACCACCGGGTTGGGAATCACGTTCATCGCGCCGCGCGACAAACCCGCGTAACGCGCCAGATCGTCGGCCGCGCCAGCGGAAACCACCACGATGGCCGCCGCTTGCGGATAAGTCCAACGACACAGCGGCGCCAGCACGCGGTATTGCCAGCCGGGCTGGGACGCGGCTTGCGCCGAAAGCACGGTATGTTCGGAAACGACGACCCGCGTGGCGGTCCGGGCCAGCGCCCGCGCCCACACGGCGACGAGGTTGTTATGCGTGATCGCCGACAGCAACACATCGGGCGTATTGTGCCGCAACCAGGCGCCCAGCTTGGGAAACGCGCTCAGGGTCCGGCCAGCGTGCAGAACATCCAGCGCCAAGCCGCTGTTTTGCACGGTCTCCAGCAGCCCGCCCTCGGGCCGATCCACCACCAGTCGCACCGGGCAACCCCGCTCCTTAAAGCCGGCCGCCAGCCGTAAAAAGGTCCGTTCGGCGCCGCCAGCGGCGAGATTGGGTAGGTAAAAGGCGACACTTTTCATAAATTAAAAAACAGCAGAGCTATACTAGGCCGTTGGAAAGCCGATAGAATATAACCTTATTTACCAAAGATGTTAAATAAATGAAGACAAGCGGCTCCCGCAAGAGCACTGATCGTCAGGCGGCCGCGAGTGGAATGGGCTGGCGGAGCATGATAACCGCATTGGGAGTTGATCGCTGGGTGCGACGCCTGTGCGGCGGGCGCGGCGCGATCCTGATGCTGCATGGCCTTAAGGAGTCCGAGACGGCGGATTGGCAAGGCAATCCGGGCCTGACCATCACCGGCCGCCAACTGACCGCCATCGTGGAGACTTTGCGCTCGGAAGGCTACGAGTTGGTGTCGCTCGATGTCGCCCTGGAGCGTCTGGCCGCACCGCGCGCCGGCCCCCGCTTCGCCTGTCTGACCTTCGACGACGGCTACCGGGATAATTACCAACTGCTCTATCCCTTGTTGCGCCAATTGGCCGCGCCAGCCACGATTTACGTCACCACCGGCTTCATCGATGGCGAAGCTCCGGCCTGGTGGCACGGCATCGAAGCCGTTCTCCAACATCATCCGACGCTCGACATGTCTTTGGCGGACCGGCATTATTCGTTTTCCGCCGCCACGACGACGGAACGGGACGCCGCTTTTCAGCAGGCGTGCGACCTGTTACGGAAAGCCGCCCCGGCCGCCCGCGCCAAGGCGCTGTCGCAACTGGAACAAATATACCAGATCGATTTTAGGTCGATCGACCGGGAACGGATGATGACGTGGGACATGATACGGGAGATGGCCGCCAGCGGCCTGGTCGAATTCGGAGCGCATACGGTCACCCATCCGGCGCTGCGCGACCTGCCGCAAGCCGAGGCGCGGCTGGAAATGACCCAAAGCCGGCAGCGGCTGGAAACCCAACTGGAGCGGGCCATCCGCCATTTTGCTTATCCTTACGGCGATGCGCCAGCGGTGGATCAGGCGGTGACGACGCTCGCGCGGGACTGCGGTTTTGCCAGCGCCGTCCTCGCCTACGGCGGCCCGCTGCGCGCCGGCGCTGGCGTGCACGCCTTACCGCGCATCCCCTTCGGCGGCAGCGATACGGCGGAGGACTTGCGGATTCGTTTGAGCGGGGCTAGAGCCGCGCTCGCGCCCGCTTACGAGTAGTTTGCCGATAACCAGGGACCGTTCATGCCGACACCGCCCGTTTCTTCCGCCCCCTCACCGCAGGGTTCCGACCGCAGGGGATTCAACGGCCTATTTTTCAACGCCTCCGAAACCAAACGCTTGTTCAGCCTGATGAATCCGGTTTTCGTTCCCGGCGAAGGGCTGGTGGTCGAATTCATCAGCGCCAATCCCGGCGAAGGCGTTTCCACCCTGGCGCGAGATTTCGCGCTGATGGCCTCCCAATACGTGGACGGTCGCGTGCTACTGCTCGATTTCGACTGGCGGCGCGGCGAGCACTATAACTTTTTCCAAAGCAAAGCCCAGGACGATCCGGCCATCGCTCCGGGACCGCCGCTAACGCTGGGGGTCGATTTCGGCCGCTTGCTCCGCTCGTCGCACCGGAGCGAAACCGAGGAACGCGCCCTGCCCCTGACTTTTCACCAGTTGGGCGACACTTCACTCATCGTCAGCCAACCCGTCCGGGATTTGCACGACGCGCCGCGCGTCGTCAACCAGCCGGATTTTTGGACCGATTTGCGGCGCTCAGTCATGCTGACGGTGGTCGATGCCCCTCCGGCCGCCCACTCTTTCGACGGCATCGTCATGTGCGGGGCGATGGATGCGGTCATTTTGGTCGTGGCGGCCGAAACCAGCCGGGTGCCGGTGATCGTGGAACTCCACGAAAAACTGATGGGCCAGGGTGCGCCGATCGTGGGTGCGATCCTGAACAAACGCCGTTTCTACATTCCGAAGTGGGTCTACAGTTTTCTGAGCCGGGTATGAGGCACCTAACGGAGCCGTTGCGGCGGTTTTGCGGGACGGGCGCGCTGCTCGGCGGCCTGATCGTCTATCCCGCTTTGACGGCGGCGCAAATCGTGGATCACTTCGTGGAGGAAGTCCCCACCTACCAGAACGTGCCGCACAACCTCCCGCGCCAACCCTTGAACGTCCATGAAGACGTGCGCGGCGAACTCAGCCCCGACCCGCCCCGGCGCTCGCACTCCTTCGTGGGCCGCGACGACCAGCAGGATCCGCCGCCTCCTTTCGTCTATCTGGTGGGGCGTGAAATCGGTCGCGATTTGGCGTCCGCCACCCGCTCCTTCATCGGCGATGGCGTCCCCGACACTTGGCTGCGCCTGAACGCCCGCAATTTGGGCTTTTATATCGGGCGCGGCGGCGGTTATTTCATCACGGCGCTGATCCTGCGCACCAAGGGCCAGCCGTCCCGGCGCTGGGATACGCTGCCCAACAGTTCCTATCCCCTGTTGCAGGTCATCCACAACGGCCGGCGCATCAACAAAGCGGACGGTAACATCGCCGGCTTCAACCCGCCCCGCCACGAGGTGATCGACCTTTACATCGGCGATGACGGCTTGCTGGCGGCCCGGCACACGCCGCTGGAATTGACCGTCGTCACGCTGGACGGCGAATACCGGATGGAGGTCGGCCTGTTCAATATGTGGGACAACAAGATCGACTGACGCCGGTTCGCGGCGGCTCAGCGACTGTTCCCGTTCAGATGGGCGCGGTGCAGCAGCTGGAAGCCGCTGCGCCGGGGTGGGCCGGCCGGTGTTTCCTCGGGCGTTTGTTGAGGGTCGGCTGGCCGAGCTGCCGCCTCGCGTCGGGCGATGGCCGCCGCCCCGGTCAGCATGGCCACCAAAATCGCCAGACTTTGGGTTTTGGTGGCCAGCGAGTTGCTGCCGGAGGCGAGGATCAGGAAATTCAGCGCCGCCAGCCGCAGTGGAGTCGGCCCCTGCCAAACCAGTCCGAACAAGGCCGCCAGCAGCGAACCGGCCAGGAAGATGAAGGGGATGATACCGACCTGCAACAACAGCAAAATCCAAAAATTTTCGATATCGTTCAGGGTGGTGGAGCTTTTGAGATGATCCAGCGCCCACTCGATGCGCGCCGGCCCCATCCCCCACAACAACTCTTCCAGCGACGGGAAGCTGAAGATGTGAAACGCCAGCAACCGCGACTGGGCGCTGTCATCCCAGTAAAACTCCCGCAAGACGCGCTCGCCCAGCCCCAAACTCAGGCCCAACGCGCCGACCGCCGCCGGCAACACCAACACCAACAGCGGCAGACCCAACGCCAACCGCAAATCGAAATGCCGGGCGACGATGCCCCGCATGAAGGAGAACGCCCCCCACACGCCCAGCAGCAGCAGGCTGGTCGCCAGCGCCGAGCGACTGCCGAACGCCAGCAGGGCAATGGCGAACAGCGGGATCAAGGTCAACCGGTAGCGAGCGGGCAACACCAGCACGACGAACATCAGCACCGCCGTGCGGAGCGCGTTGGTCAGGGGATGCCCGCCCAGCGCGGTGGCGCGGAAAAACCCCTCGACCAACAGCTTGTCGCCGGCCATGTAGGGAACCAGCCGGTTGCCGACGGCGGCTTCGCCGATCCCGATCACCGCATTGAGCGCCGACAGCGCCAACACGATCCAAAAAACCACCGGCCGCCGCTCGACCGGCGCCTGGAGCACGATCAGCCCCAGCAAGGCCGGAGCCAGCAGCGTGTCGATGAAAAAGCCGCTGCCGGACGCGCCGAACCGAACCAGGGCATAGACCATGATCACCGCCGTCACCGACGCCAAGCTGCCGAGGGCCGGGGCCAGCTGAAACAATTTGCCGACCCGCTGCCAGGGATTGCCGCGCAACAGCAGGACGAAGCCCAGCGCAATGCAATAGGTTCCCGGATGGATCTTGAACGGGAACGCGCCGCGCGGAACGTTGTAGGGAATGCCGAGCGTGACCAGCAGGTTGTCGGACAACAGCAGATAAAGGATCAAGCCCAAGCAAGCCAACGCCAAAGGCCAGCGCCAGCGTTCATCGTGCGCCCGTCCGGTCCGGCCGGCCGCCGCCGCCGCCGGCGCGCGCAGCAGGAAAGCGGAGCGCCGCGCCGGCGGAACGCGCCGTTCCATCAGCTCGGACTCCGGCCGAACCAGCGCGCCGGCACCCAGCGCCGCGCGCCGGAAACATTCAAGATTAGGGCCGCCGCCCCGTAGCACGCCACGCCGGTCGCCACGGCGGCCAGCAGGCCCACCCAAGTCGGCGGCCAGGGAATCGCGGCCAGCGCCGCCCACATCAGCGCGCAAGCAGCGAGGCCCTTCATCAAATCGGGTAAGGCCAGAGGAATGGGAAAACGCGCGCGCATCAGCAGCAAGCGCGCGCCCAACCCGACCGCATAGGCGACGATGGTGGCGGCAATGGCCCCGTTCAGACCCCAGGTCGGAATCAACAGCAGGTTGAGAGCGACGTTGACCGCCGCCGCCAGCACGGTGGTCCCCAGTAAAGCTCGGGTGCGGCGGGCGATCAGAAAGGCATGGGCGGCGTAATGGACCATCGCGCCGTTCAACAGGCCCGCCAGCGCGATCCAGGGCACGATGTGGGCCGTGGTGGCCCGAAAATCGGGACCGACCACCACCGCCGCCAGCGGTGCGGCGGTGGCGGCCAGACCGGCCGCCGCAGGTAAAGCCAAGAGAATCAAGCTTTTGGCGGCAGCGCTCATGACTTGGCGCGCCGCGTTTTCCCCGCCGCTGGCCAGCGCGGAAAACGCCAGCGGCACGGTCGCCATCCCCACCCAATTGAACAGTATGGTCAAGGTGCGGTCGGCCAGGGCATAGGCGACAGCGTAGACGCCCACCGCGCTTTCATCCATCAACCACGCGATGAAGAAACGGTCGGACCCCGCCACCACCAGCCCGAACAAGAAGGAAAAGGTCAACGGCAAGCCATAACCCGCCAGCAGCCGCAAATCTTCTCGCGACCAAGCCAGGCCCCCCGTTTGGCGCGCCAGATAAGGGATATCCGCCAGCAAGACCGTAACATTGCCCAGCGCCAACCCCAGCAAAGGCGCGAGCGCGCCCCAATCCAAATAGATGGCGAAAAGCACGCCCAGCAACAGGCTGAGCAGGTACTGCACGCCTTCCAGCCAAGCGTAACGGCGCACCCGATGCGCCGCCCGGTGAAGATCCAGTCCGACCGCGAACAGCGACCGCGCCAGCAGCGCCGCCAACCCCGCCAGGATCAAAGGGCGATAGGCGCTGAATTCCGCGACGATCAGTCCGATTCCGCCGAGCAGTATCACCATCAGGATGGCGGCAACGTACGCGGTGGCCAGCAAGCGCGGCAGCCGCCCGGCGTCGCGGGCGGTATCGTGGAAGCGGGAGATGCCGGTTTGCAGCCAATAGAACAGCAGGGTTTGGACCCAGAGCATCAAGGTGGTGGCCAGCGCATAATGGCCGTACTCCGCCGGCGTCAGCAGCCGGCTGAACACCATGACCGCCCCCAGGGTGATCGCGGCCTGCAACAGATTGACCGGCAGATAGCCTGCCAGCAGGCGCTGGAGTCCGGGTGGCGCCATGGTGGCCCGCGCGTTCGCTCAGGCGCGGGCCGGACGCGCCGGCATGGTTTTCAGCGGCACCGCCACCAGCACCGGCAAACCCAACACCCGCTCGGTGTCTTCCGGCGAGATCAGCACTTCGCGGAAAAAATCCTTCAAAAAAGCCAGCGCCAGCGCCGCCACCAGCCCGCCCACCAGCGCTAGCCCTAACACCATCACCCGCAAGCTTTTGCCCTCGCGCGGGATTTGCGCCTGCTCGATAACCCGCACGTTGGCGGTTTTCTGCCGGTCCAGCTCTTCCTGAATCAACGCCTCTTCCGCTTTCTGCGCGTAAATCTGTAAGTTTTTCTCCAGCAAGGTGCGTTGCAGCATCAGCGTGTTGAAATCGCGCTCCAGCCGGTCGAACGCTCCCAGCCGTTCGGTGATCCGCGCCAGTTGCCCGTCGAGCGCCTTTTGCCGCGCCCGCAGCGCGGCGGCTTCGTTCTCGCGGCGGACCTGTTCGGTCCCCAGTTCGTCGTAGAGCGGGTTGCGGCCGCTGCGGCGGCTGATCGACTCCTTGGGCGGCGTACCGCTGATGATGGCGCGCAATTTGGCGATTTGGTGGTCCAGATCGGTGATGAAGCGGCTGGTTTCGCTGAACTTGGTCAGCAGCTCGTTGCGGCGGGCTTCCAGCGTCACCAAGGTGGCGCGGGCGGTGTCGCGGGCGTCTTGCTGGCCGCTTTCCTCGTACAGCGCGATATCCTTGGGAACGCTGGTCATTTGCTCGCGGATCGCCGCCAGCCGCCCTTCGATTTCCCGCAGGCGCGTGCCGGTATCCATCTTGTCGTTCTGGATCTCCGCCTGCTGGCGCAACACCATCGTTTTCTGGTCGGCGAAGGCGCTGAAGTCGTTTTTCAGCTTGAACGCCTCCAACTCCTGCTCGGCCTTGCCCAGCCGGTGGGAGAAATTGTCGCGCTGCTGGGTAAAGACCTGGGAACGGGACAGCGCGAACACCTCGTAGCGCTGTTCCAGGTAAGCCTGAACCAAGCGGTTGAGCGCATCGGCGGCGATGGCGGGGTCGGGGTGCGAGAAGGTCAGGTGAATCACGCTGGAATCCTTGACCGGCAACACCTCCAGCTTGGAGATGAAGCGCACCACCGCCTGATTGAGCCGCTTGCGCTCCTGCTCGGTCAGCGGCTCGACGCCGGGTCCCTTGCCCGCCTCCCCCGTTTCAGGGGTCCTGAAAAAACCCGTGAGCGCGCGCCAGCCGCGCAGCAGCAAGGACCCTTGATTCCCGGCACCGGCGGCGATATCGGGATAAAGCCGTTCCAGCCCGACATCCTCGACGACGCGCTCGACCAACTGGGAGTTGTTGAAAATCTCGGTTTCGGAGCGCACGATCCGATCGTCGCCCAGCGCCATGTTGACGCCGGTTTCGCCCACATCCTGGCGCATCACGTAATCGCGGCTGGGCAGCACCAGCAGGCGCGATTCGGCGGTGTAGGTCATGCCCAGCTTGAGGGACGCCAGCAGGCCGACCGCCAAAATGAGACTGAAGGTCAAGATAATCAGGCGGCGTTCGCGAAAAATGACGATCAGGACATCGCGCAAGGTATGACGGGAGGCAACGTGCGGCGCCAGCGGGGTCAGGCGCGGCCCGTTGCCCCCGCGCTGGCCCGCGTCGCTAGCGGGTTCGGGGGAGCTCATGCGAAATTACTCGTTGACAAATAATCCATTGTTCCCTTCCATTGGCCAGATGTCAGAATATCGCATAATCTTAAAGAATAAACGCCAAAGCAACCGACAGCCTTACAAATGTCCCAACACGTTCGCATCCTGACCCTGCTCTGCTGCCTGTTGGCCAGCGCTTGCGTCTCCCCGCTCCGCCCCGAAGAACAGCGGTCGCTCGGCTTCGAGGCCTGGCGCGACGAGCTTCCCGACTACGGTTTCCTGCCGGGCGACGAGCTGGATGTCAAGCTGATTTATAACCCGGAGTTCAGCGACCGCGTGATCGTCGCGCCGGATGGCTTGATCCATCTGTCGTTGATCGGCTCGGTCAAGGTGCTGGACCGCACGCCCGGCGATATCGCCGAGGAGTTGCGCCAGCGTTACGCCACCGAGTTTCGCCACCCGGAAGCGATCGTGGTCCCCCGCATGTTCAGCTCCGAGATCATCTATGTCGGCGGCGAAGTCCAGCGGGCCGGCGTCCTCAAACTGGCGCACCGCATGGGCGTGCTGGAAGGGGTGCTGGAAGCGGGCGGTTTCCGCGAAACCGCCCGCATGGACCGAGTGATCCTGCTCCGTCGCACCCGTCAAGGCAAGCCGATGCTGAAAGTGGTGAACGTGCGGCGGATCATCGAGGGCGGCGACGAACAGGACGTGCCGCTGCGGCGTTTCGATATGATTTTCGTGCCGCGCTCCAACCTCGCCGAGGTCAACCTCTGGCTCCAGCAACTGATTTACAACAATCTCGCCCTTTCAAGCGGCTTCAGCTACACCATCAACCGTGATGTCACCCCAAATCTGTAGCCTGATCGGTGGTCTGCGGTGTCGATCACCGCTCTATCGAAAACATTGTCCTTCCAGGCGAGCGCCGAGCTTGAAACAGGCAAAGCGCGGCAGACAATCCTGGGTAAACTGACAGGGGAAACCGACGCCGCCCCGCTGGCTCAAGGGCACCGATTGGCTCGCGGGCGCCGACGGCTGCACGGGTTTGGAGATCGGCTCCAGGGAAGGCGACCAACTGGCGCATACCCCTTGCGGACGCTCGCGGGCGAACAGGCAACGCAGTCCCGGCTTACAATCGCTGTCGCTCTGGCAAGCGGCGACGGCCGCGCCCGGCCCTACTAGAACGCCTCCCGCTACAAGCAGCGCCACCCATCCGGTTAGGATTCGATGCAGGTCGATCATCATGGCGGCTCAGATTTTACACCCTTGGACCGGCCAGGAAGCGCCGGGCCGGCGGCGTTTCGGTCCCCGCCGGCAAATCCGGCGGAATCCGCGCTTTAGCACCAGCCTCCCGCACTCGCATTTCTCACCGCTCGACAAGGCGCAACAACCCCGGCGGCGGAACGTCCATGACCAACGCGGCCACGCTGCCGGCGTCGAGCAGGCGCGCGGGATTTTGCGAATCGCCAGGGATGACCGCCCCATCGGCGGTTGAACTCGTGTTGCCCGTCGCCGTGGCAATTCCAAAGAAATCCGCATAATCCCACACGCTCCAGCCGACGCCCGCGCTTTCCAGGGCGCTACGCACCTGTCTCTTATACACATCTCCGAGCCCACGAGACCGTACTAGATCTCGTATGCCGTCTTCTGCTTGAAAAAAAAAAAAAGACATGAAACACATGTGACAGAC
>DPWB01000315.1:509-10585 GCA_003527885.1 Candidatus Competibacteraceae bacterium | reverse complement strand
GGTTCCGACGGCCAAGCCCAAGCCTCCGCCATGAAACTCGCGGCGCGCGGTTTCACGTTGCTGGAGCTGCTGGTCGCCCTGGCGGTGTTCGCCATCATGGCCACCGCCGCCTACAGCGGCCTGCACAACGTGCTGGTCACCCGCAGCGTCGTGGAGACCCAAAGCCGCCGGCTGGCGGCCGTGCAACTGGCGGTTTTCCGGCTGGAGCAGGATATCGAGCAGGCGGTGCCGCGCGCCATTCGCGACGAATACGGCGAACCGCAGGCCGCGCTGCTCGGCGGCGAACTGGCCAACGACCGGCTGACCCTGACGCGCGCCGGCTGGGACAACCCGCTCGGCCAGTCGCGCGCCGGCTTGCAGCGAGTCGCTTATCGGCTGCGGGACGGACGCCTGTGGCGGCTCTATTGGGATGTCCTGGATCGCGGCGGTTTGAGCGAACCGCGTGAAACCCTGTTGCTGGAGCGGGTCCGGGAATTCCGAGTCCGCTTTCTCGAAGGCAAGGAATGGCAAAACGACTGGCCGGCGACTGCCAGCGATGGCGGCGGAAGCGGTCATGGCGGTGGAATCGGCGCCGAAAATGTCGCTCGAAAAAATCTCGACGCGCTGCCCCGCGCGGTCGAAATCAGCTTGACCCTGGAGGATTGGGGTGAAATCAGCCGCTTGTTGCCCCTGCCCGGTTAACGCTGGGTCCGGCCGCCCTCCGTCGGCCGTGCGGCTAGCCGGTTCCGGGCGCTCGCAAACCGGCGTCGCGCTGATTACGGTCTTGCTGATCGTCTTTCTGGCCAGCGTTACCGCGACCAGCCTCGCCGCCCTGCAACAGATCGCCATCCGTCGCAGCACGGTTCTCCAACACCAGCAGCAAGCCCGGCTGTATACCCTGGCCATCGAACAGTGGGCGGCCCTCGTTTTAGCCCGCGACAGCCAGCAGAACGAGACCGACCACCTCCATGAGGAATGGGCTAACGCATCATCGGTCTTGCCGGTCAAGGACGGCGTGCTCTCGGCCCAACTCCGCGATCTTCAAGGTTGTTTCAATCTCAACAACTTATGGCAGTCGGCTTCCTCGGCGAGCGCAGCCGACTCCGAAGACGCCAACCCGGACGCCAACCCGGACGCCAACCCGGAAAATACGTCGAAAGACGCCAAAGACCCCGCGAAATCGCGCCAAGACCCGCAGGCCGCCGCCAAGGAAGGGGTCACGCCCAAAAATCCGTCTTCAGCACAATCGGCCAGCGATCTAGATCAAGACGAGGTCAAGGGCAAAGCGCGCTTGAACCAAGCGCAATATCAAGTTTTTCAGCGTCTGCTTAGCGCGCTCGAACTCAAACCCGAACTGGCGCAGGCTATCGTTGACTGGATCGATCCCGATCAAGACCCCATCTTTCCCGACGGCGCCGAAGATAGCGATTACAACGTCCTGACCCCGGCTTATCTGGCCGCCAACCGACCCCTGTCGAGCGTGACGGAGCTACGGCTGATCAAAGGCATGGATCAGAACGCTTACGATAAACTGGCGCCGCTGGTTTGCGCGTTGCCTTCCAAGACGCCTTTGAACGTCAATACCGCGCCGGCGCAGGTGCTGGCGGCCTTGGCGGAAGGTAAGGACTCCAAGGAAATGGAGCAGTTGTTGAAAAACCGGCCAGCGGAGGGCTACAAAAACGTGGACGAGTTTCTGAACGCGGCCGAGCTGACCGTAGACGCCACCCTGAAGAACCAACTCAGCGTCGCCACCCAACATTTTTTATTGCGGGCCGAGGCGCGGGTGGGCGACGGGCGCGCGATGTTATACAGTACTTTATATCGAACGAAGAACGGTGTCCGCGCCCTGCGGCGCAGCTTTGGCAACCAGGACTAAACAACTTTGCCCGCCCAATCGCTTTTTTTCCGATTGCTTTCCTCCGAGCAGGCCGAATGGCGGCGTCCCGATGGCGGCATCCGGCGCGGCGCGCTCTCCGAACTCGCCGCGGAAACCGCCGGCGCGCGACAGATTTTAGTCGCGCCGGGCGAGGCGATCATGCTGAACCCGGTGACCGTACCCAGCCGCAAACGGGCTACCTGGGCCCGGGCCATCCCCTACGCGCTGGAAGATCAATTGGTCGAGGATATCGAGGCGCTACACTTCGTTCTGGGCAACGCGCCGGAGGGCGACCGGCTGCCCGTGGCGATCGTCAACCACAGCGCGCTGCGCGCTTGGCTGGATATGTGCCACCAAACCGGGATCGCTCCGGCCGCCGTCATCCCGGACATCCTGCTCGTTCCCTGGCAGGAGGGCGACTGGAGCGTGCTGCTGGAAGACCGGCGAGCCGTGGTGCGGGTCGGTCGCTGGGCGGGTTTCGCCACGGAGCGGGATACGCTGGGGCTGCTGCTGGATCGAACCCTGATCGAAGCGGGCGCCGACCGGCCGCAACGCTTGCGCATCTGGGGACGGAACGCCGCGCAGCTCTCCGAACCGGCCTTGGCCGACATCGAACGCCACATCGAAACGGAGCCTGTCGAAGCCTTGCCGCTGTTTGCCTCGGCTTTTCAGTCGGGCGCCGCGCTCAACCTGCTGCAAGGCCCGTACGGCCGGCAAAACCACTGGGGGCGCTGGCTCCGCCCCTGGCGGACCGCCGCGGCGCTGGCGGGATCATGTCTGCTGGTGCAGGGCGTCACCACCCTTTACCAACACGAACGGTTGCAACGAGAGCTGGTCATGCTCGGCGCCGAGATGGAGCGCGTGTACAAGAACGCGGTCCCCGAATCGACCCGCATCGTGAACCCCAAAGTTCAGATGGAAGCTCACCTGCGAGAGTTGCGCCCGAACACCGCCACCGCCGGCACTTTTCTGGAATTGCTGGATCGCGGCGCGCAACCGGTCACCAACTTCCAGGATGTCATCCTGCGCGGCTTCAGCTATCGCGATGGCCAATTGGATTTATCCTTGCAGGGCGGTAACCCGGCGGCGCTGGACCAATTGCGGCAACAGCTCAACCAGCAACCCGGACTGCACGCCGAAATGCGCACCACCCAGCGGGAAGGGCAGATTGAAAGCAAGGTCATCCTGAAGAAGGCGGCGTCATGAAGGCCTGGTGGGACACTCTCAGCACCCGCGAACGCGGCCTGCTGGCGGGCGGGGTGGTGTTGACCCTGCTAGTGTTGTTCTACCTGCTGGTGTGGGAGCCTTTCCAAACCAGCAATCGCCGGCTCCGACAAAGCGTCGCCGAACAGCGCGCCGATTTGGCCTGGATGCGGCAGGCGGCCCAAGAGGTCAAGCGCCTGCACGGCATCGCCGGCGCGCAACCCACGGACGGTCGCTCCCTGCTCACTCTGGTGGATCAGACGGCGCGAGCCGCGGGGTTGGGTAACGCCTTGAAACGGGTCGCGCCGCAAGGCGATGACAAGCTCAGCGCCCAACTGGACGCCGTCGAGTTCGACAAGCTCATCCCGTGGCTCGGGGCGCTGGAACACGATTACCGCATCACCATCAACAGCCTCAGCGTCGACCGCACGGATATCCCCGGCCAAGTCAACGCCCGTCTCGTGCTCGGTGGTCGCCCGTGAAAGGCACCGTAGGTTACGGACTGTTGGGGCTGGCAGCTTTTCTGTTCTTTCTCGCGCTCTTAGCGCCCGCCACCCTGCTGACCGACCCGCTCGACCGGCGTTTGACGGGTTTCAGCGTCCAAGCGGTCGAGGGTACGGCGACTGGAGGGGCGATGTCCGGCGTGCGTTGGCACGGCATTCGCATCGAACGGTTATTTTGGCGCTGGCGACCGCTGGCACTGTTCGGCGGCCGCCTGGAATTCAGCCTGAAAGCCGACGATCCGGCGCTCAAACTGACGGGAAACGCGGCGCTTGGGCTCAACCAGCAACTCAGCTTTCGCGACTTGGCCGGCCGGCTGCCTTTGGCGTGGTTCATCGATGGGGCTGGAGCGGCCAAACCACCGCTGGACGGGATCGGGGAATTCAACCTGCGGCATTTGGAACTGAATGCGGCCGGCCAACCGCTGGCGGCGCGCGGCACCGTGCAAATCCTGAACCTGCGCGCCCTGCTGGGCCAGCCTCTGAACCTCGGCAATTATACGGTCCAGCTCGATTCCGCCGGTAGCGCCGACGGCATTCAAGGCAAGCTCAAGGACGACAATGCGCCGCTGGCGCTGGATGGCACGCTGAACGTGCTGGCGGATGGTCGCTACCGGCTCAACGGCCAAGTCGCCTTGCGCGACACCGGCAACGCGGCCTTGCGCCAAGCGCTCAACATGCTGGGACCACCGGGTGGCGATGGCCGCTGGGCCTTGAATTTCTCGGGGGCGCTGGCCCCGTAACAAGGCGTCTCACGCGCCACCGCCCCACCCCGACCGGACTCGCTTCAACCGATCATTTTCTGTTTATTGCGACGAGACTACCAGGGAGTAACCGTCGATGCGACCAAGAACACGCGGATTGCTGACCTTTCTGACGATGCTGGTGCTGGCCGCCTGCGCCACCGAACCTTCGTCGCCGACCGTCAAACTTTTGCCTTCGCTGGCTCTGTCGGCCGATTCCGCGTTCCCGGCTCACCCGGAACTCCAGCCGCAGGTTACTTTCTGGCGTAACGTGTATACCACTTGGCGACAAAACCAGGTCGTGTTACACGATGACCGGCACCTGGATATCGTCTACGGCGTCCTCACGCTACCCGGCGCGAGCGGCGATGAAAGCCAGACCGCCGACCAGAAAGCGTTCATTAAAGGCCATTATGAAACCCTCAAGGACCTGTTGCGTCAGGTTGAGACCAAAACCGCCACCAGCATCGCCCTGACTCCGTCCGAACAGGCCCTTGCCAACACCATCAAGAACAGCGGCGGCGGCGCTGGCGCCCTGTTCGGCGCCAGCGACCGCCTGCGCACCCAGCGCGGGCTGCGCGAGCGGTTCAAGCGCGGCCTGGAAACCAGCGGTCGCTACGACGCCACTTTCCGCAAGATCTTTTACGAAGCCGGACTGCCCGAGGATTTGGCTTACCTACCGCATGTCGAATCGTCCTTCCAAAATCACGCGGCCTCTTCGGCGGGCGCGGTCGGTATGTGGCAATTCATGCCCGGCACCGCCCGTCGCTTCGGGATGCTCAACGCCGCCGTGGACGAGCGGCGCGATCCGGTGGCCGCCGCGCACGGCGCGGCCCGCTACTTGCGCGATGCCCACGACAGTCTGGGCAGTTGGCCGCTGGCGCTGACCTCCTACAACCACGGCGTGGGCGGTATGCGGCGCGCTCAGGATGCGATCGGCAACGATTTCGCGGCTATCGTGAGGGGTTATGACGGGCCCGGCTTCGGTTTTGCGTCGCGTAATTTTTACGCCGAATTTCTGGCGGCGCGCGAAATCGCCCGAAACCCGCAGCGTTACTTTCCGGAAGGCGTCCGTTTTGAGTCGCCGTTGAATCTGGATCGGGTACGGCTGCGCCAAACCGTGGATATTTCAACCCTGGCCAGCTACTACGACGTCAACGCCTGGGAGCTCGGCAGCCTGAATCAAGCGTGGAATTCGGTGGCCCAACAAGGGCGCATTCCCCTGCCCGCCGGCACCATGGTGTGGCTGCCCGCCGGCACGATCACCCGGCTCGCCCAAAAGGGCGCCACCGCACAGGCGCTGGTCTTGGCCGAGACTCTGACCACCGCCCGCTTGCGCTAGCCTCAGTCGATCTCACGCCAAGACCCCTCCGAACGGAGGGGTCTTGGCGTTGGCCGCTCACGCAACGGTTCAACCGATCTTTTTGAGCAAGTCCGTGGCCCGTTGCTTTTGAGAAGCGTCCCCCTCCGACAGCACTTCTTCCAACAAACCGCGCGCGCCCACTTGATCGCCCATATCCAGATAGGCCGTCGCCAAATCCAGTTTGGTCTCGACGTAATCGGTCGTATCCATCGCATCGCGCGGCGGCGCGGCTGCCGTTTTGCCAAGTTCGATGGGCTGGTTGCCAAAATCGGGCAAGCTCTTCTCATCCAGCCGCAGCGAGATCTCGTTTCCCGATTTTCCAAGCTCCTGAGTCACATCGGAGAAGTCGAAACCCTTGTCGAGGGAAGGCCCCGGACCCGTCGGAACCGTGGGAATCGTCTGCTTATCCACCACGGCGGGTACGGCCAAGATAGACGCGAAAGACCTTCTGGAGGCGGGCTCGGTCGCGGGTTCGTGCATGTCGATCGCCGACGGTGGGCTGAGCGCTCCCCTTCCAGGCGCGCCCGGCTTCATTTCCAGCGGTGGCAACTCGACCGACTGCGATCCGGTCTGCTGCATACCCAAGTCGCCCAAATCGAAATCGAAACCATCCAGCCGCAACTCGGACGGCAATTCCGTCGCGGGCGGTCTGTTCGGATCCAGTTGCGCCGGCGGCGGTTCGGTCACGCGTCCGGTCGGTTTGCGGGTGGCGGACGCGGTGACGGGTTCGGCATCCGGCAGCCGCGCCTCATCAAGATTCAGCGTGGGCGTAGGCAGGGGCCTGTTACCGCCAAACGCTGGTACGGGTTCGTCGATGCCAAAATCGATTTCCTTGAGCAATTCGGTTACCGACTGCGGGTGTGGCGCCGGTCGAGGAGCGGCGGCCGCCATGGCGGCAACTGCGGCGGCGCTCGCCTTGGCCGCCTCCACCGGCGTGGCGGACCCCTCGATATTGGGCGGTAAAGGTCGCGTCAACTCGGCTTCGCGCAGTTGGGGCTGAGTCAGCGGCTCCGCAGACCCCTTGGTCACGACGGTCGTCGGCGCGCTGGCCGGTTCCGAAATCGGCCTGGTGGGGGAGTCAACCGACGGCGCGACCGACTCCGTGCGAGCGGATCGCCGCAGTAGAGGCAGCAGCAAGACCGCGGCGATCGCCAATCCGATCAACGCCAGCGCCAACCAGACCAACGGATTGTCCAGCCAACTGCCCTCCGGCTCCACCACAGGTTGCACCGGCGGCTTGACGGCTGGAGGCGGAGCGGGAGCAGGCGTCGGGGCTTCGGCCGCGACCGGCGGCTTGGACGCGGAACTGGCGGCGGGCGCGGTGCTGCCCGCAGACGCCGACTCCGGCTGCGGAATGGTGGCTTGAGGGACGATTTCCTTGGGCGGCTCGGTCGGCGACAGTATCGAAGGCGGCGCGTTCAAAGGCGGCGTCCCCGTCACACCGGGAGCGGTGAGCGGCGGCGCGGCGGCCAGCGGCGGCGCGGTGAGCGGCGGCGCGGCCAACGGTGGAACCGTCGGCGGCTTAACGTCCGGCGAGGCGCTCGCCAGACTCGGCGGCGCCGCCGCCGAAGGCTCGGTAAGAGATGGGGCAGGCGTCGCCGCGGCGCTAGCCGGCGGTGGAGGAGCGCCTTGCGCCCCCAACGCCTGAGCGGCCGGCACTTTGAGCACCGCCCCACGGCGCAGGGCATTCGGGTTGCCGCCCGCAAACGCTCCCGGATTGCCGGCCAACAAAATCGACATCATCTGCCGCAGGTTGACATCGGACGAAGGGCGAACCCGATCGGCGATCCCCAGCAACGTTTCGCCCGGCCGAACCGGGCCGTACAGCGAAGCGCCTTCGAAACTCACCGGCGGCGCGGGCGGAAGCTCCAATGCCGGGCGCGGTGGCGCGGAAGCCGCGGCGACCGGAGCTTTGATCGGTGGCGGCGACACCGGCGGCGGTAGCGGCGGTGGCGGCGGCTGGCGGTCGGCATACAGTTCCGGGTCGACTTGGACCGTGAATTCCCGGATCAACCGGCCACGCGACCAGAGCACTTCCAACAGCAAATTGAAATTCGGCTCCCGAATCGGCTCCGTGGAGCTGATCCTGATGAGATTCGGGCCGCCGGGCGGCGTTTCGACCGCAAAGCGCAGCTTGGCGAGCAAGGCCAAGCGCTCGACTCCGGCCTGATCGAAATCCTGCTGGCGAGGAATCCGGACGGTCAGGCCGTTGAGTTCGCCAGGATTGCTGACGATCAGCGGAATATCGGCCTGAAAGTTCTGATTGAGCGCCGAACGCACGGCGAGCGGACCGACACCCAGGGCGAAAGCGCACAACGGCGCCGCCAGCCCGGCCAAGAGGGTTAGTCGGAATAATGTCCTGGTCGGCATGAACCTATCTCCATTCCACCGCCGAACGGCCCAAGACCTGGCGGGATTGGCTTGGATGCCGCCGCCGGTCCACTCGGGCCGGCGGCTGTCCCACTTCAAGCCGGCAGCAGCGCCCGAGGCTTGAAGCTTCCCCTTAAAGATACTCCCTAACAAGGAGTTTTTCAGTGCGAGCAGCAACCGGCGCTTTCGCAAACGGCCGACGGGTCGCTTCGGGTGGGCTCGCGGGGCGGCGAGCTTTCCGCGCAAGGCGTCGGAGAATTTCACCCGTGCTCGTCACGTTCTGATAATAGCGCCATTTTTACATTCAATACATCCTTTCATTGCGGGCGGCGCCATCGACATTACAATTTTATTCACTTGCATACGCCAAATCTTGCCATCCGGCCGATACATCGATGACTGTTCGCATCCTGCTGGCCAAAGACCAACCGTCCATCGCCGAAATTGTCGGGTTCGCCTTGGCGTGCGAAGGCTTTCAGATGGCGTGGCTCACCTTGGCCCGTGACGCCGAAGCCGAATTACAACGCCGAGCCTACGATCTGATCGTGTCCGATATCGGCCTACCGGACGGTTCCGGGCCGGAGCCGCTCAAACGAAGGTGGGCTGGTATCAACTGGGCGATGCGCCGAACAGCCGCCGTAACAGGCCGCTCAGCGGTAATGGCGTTGCGGTCGATGCCGCCTAGAGTTGATGAAGTGCCGCGATTGCCGTAGACGTCCGACCCGACCGTCTTGACGCACCCTCGAACTGGGCCGATCCGTGGCGCGGCGGCCAAGGACCAGCGGCATTTGTCGAAGCCGCCCGTGACCGCTATCGCGCGGACATTCCGTGGCGCGATTTACCGGGACGGTTCGGTGCTTGGAGCGTTGTTCGCACACGCTTTAGCCGGCGGGCGCAGCGCGGTGTTCGGGAAAGCGTTTTCAAGCGGTGCCCGCCGCCGGCTTGGACGCGCCACGATGCCGAAAAAATCACCGCCTCAGCCTTTTTTGGTGACCATCATGGTCGTCCGGTATTCGATGACCTGCTGATTGCGCTGGTTATAAGTTTTGTTCTCGTAAACCAACAAGAAACGCTCCGGGTTTTTGGTGGCCCGCAGCTCGATCACTTCGGCATCGGCCTTGAGCGTATCCCCAAACAGCACCGGCGATGTGACCTTCAGGTGGTCGACTCCAAGATAAGCATGGATTTCGTAGCCGTCTTGAGCCAACAGCTCGGCGAGGTTGTCCGCCTGGTGAACCAGACCGTCGGCGACGGCGAAAATGACGGGGCCGGCCAGGGAGCGCTCCTTGAACCAGGTACCCTTGGCATACTCGGCATTACTGTGAATCGCCATGTTGAACCAAGTCAGTTGGTGCAGGAGGGAGAAATCTCCGGCATCGAGCGTCCGGCAGACCCGGCACGGAATTTTGGTGCCCGCTGTTACCTTACCCATAACACGGTGGTTCCTCTGCGATGATCGATTTCGACGGGAGTTTCGCCGCACCATAATACCGTTCGTGGGATCGGCGCATCGCGCCTTCCGCCCGTCGGGTAGAGGCGTCTCGCGCGCGAACGAACGGTCCTAAGATGATCGGACGGCGGACGCTCAACCCGTATCCCTTGCTGCCGTTTGAGTCGACCCGGTCCGGCGATCAATCGAAAAACCGCTCCGCTCCCAATAACGGCAATACCCGCCGGATGATCGGATCGGCGGCGAAGTATTTTTGAATGACCCCATCCCGCAGGTGATTGGCCAGCGCAATCAGGATCATGCTTTGATCGAGCGCCAGATAATTGTAAGCCACTTGGCCGGTCTTCGGATCTACCGCATCGTAGAATCCAAAATCACCGTATAGGGGATAGCGCGTCGCCAGTTGCCGCAAATTGGCAACAGCCGGGACCGGATCGGCCAGCAAGGCCAGCGCCGCCGCGTGCGGGGTCACCGCGCCGGAACGATAACCGCGCGACCCCAGAATCCGCACGCCGTATTCACCATATTTATCACCGGCTGGAGCGGAACTGGGCGACAGCCCCCATACCGGATAGCCCAACTGCTCCAGCGC
>DPWB01000315.1:0-211 GCA_003527885.1 Candidatus Competibacteraceae bacterium | reverse complement strand
ATCTCGGCGTGCGCCCGCGCGTTCTGGCCCAAGCTGGCGGGCGCATACCGCAATTCGTCCAGCACCAACAAGGGCATCAACGCTTCGAACAAACTGCCGCCCCAGGAGGGCACGTACCTGTCTCTTATACACATCTGACGCTGCCGACGAGCGATCTAGTGTAGATCTCGGTGGTCGCCGTATCATTAAAAAAAAACAGAGGAGTGACCCC
>DPWB01000136.1 GCA_003527885.1 Candidatus Competibacteraceae bacterium | reverse complement strand
TAAAGCGGATTTCGAATAGTATATAGCGCAAAATCCTTGTAAACCGCCCGGCCATCCCGCGAGAGACCCCAACATGAACAGCGATCTGCCCGCGCGCTTGGCAGCGGTTTTGGCCCGTATCCGTGCCGCCGAACGCCGCTTCGAGCGCCCGCCCGGCTCCGTCCGACTGCTGGCGGTCAGCAAAACCCAGCCACCGGCGGCTATCGTCACGCTGGCCCGCGCGGGCCAGTGCGGTTTCGGCGAAAATTATTTGCAAGAAAGCGTGGAAAAAATGGCCGAACTGGCGGAGCTCAAGCTGGAATGGCACTTCATCGGCCCCATCCAGGCCAACAAGACCCGCCCCATCGCCGAACGGTTCGCCTGGGTTCACAGCGTGGACCGACTAAAAGTCGCCGAACGCCTGAGCGCGCAACGGCCCGACTCGCTACCGCCCCTGAACCTCTGCCTTCAGGTCAACATCAGCCGGGAAGCCAGCAAACACGGTCTGGGCGTGGCGGAGGTTCCGGCCGTCGCCAAGGCGGTGTCCGCGCTGCCGCGGCTGCGGCTGCGCGGGCTGATGGCGATTCCCGCACCGGCTACGGGCTTCGACGCCCAACGCGAACCCTTGGCCCGGCTTCGCCTGCTTCAGGAGCGGCTGATTGCCGAGGGATTGCCGCTCGACACCCTATCCATGGGCATGACCGAGGATCTGGAGGCCGCCATCGCCGAAGGCAGCACGCTGGTGCGGATCGGCGCCGCGATCTTTGGACCCCGCGCCTGAACGGGCGGTTTGCAGTATGCTAGGCGCTTAACCAACCGGACCAGGTTCGAACCGACCCGCCAAAATTGTTTTGCCGCACTGGAAGCCGATCGATGCCGCTACCCGTTTCGAGCGTTATCTCTTGCACCGCCCGCCGCTGGGCAGGCGTGGCCTTGCTGGGCGCGCCGCTCCTCGCCGGAGCAGACGACAACTATTTGCGCGAGATCGAAGACGAGGCCAAGCACCAAGCCTTGGTCCTGACCACCAGCCAGCCCGCGCCCTCGCCATTCCAGGAGCCATCGGCGCCGCCCGCACCGCCGGTCGCCGGCGCGGGCGCGGCCCCCGAGCGATTGGCGCCGGGATTGGACCGGGCAGCCTTTGAAAAAGCGTTGAGCGACGGCTTACCGAAAGAACGCTACGCCTCTTTCCAACGGCTCGGCAACGCCGATCAACAGAAAATTTACCAAATTTATCAGAAAGATAATAGCATCGCCAGCATCAGCGAGCAGATCGCCCGGCTGGCGTCTGGGAAACCCTGAAGCCATTTGCGCGCACCCCGCGTCACGGCGCCCGGTTCCCTTGGAAACCACCCAAACAAACACCACGAGGTGGTGATGAAAGACATCCCAATCGCCTTTATCGGCGGCGGCAACATGGCCCGCAGCCTGATCGGCGGCCTGATCGCGGGCGGTCACCAACCCGATCAGATCCGGGTGGCGGAGCCCGACGCCGGCCAGCGGGAGTTCCTGCGCAGCCGCTACGGAGTTCCTACCAGCGCCGACAACCCGGCCGTGATCGAGCACGCCGAAGCCATCGTTCTAGCGGTCAAGCCACAGATCTTGCAGGAAGTCGCCCGGCAGCTCGCGCCTGAAATTCAACGCTGCCAGCCCCTGGTCATTTCTATCGCCGCCGGCGTGCGCGAGCCGGATTTGCGCCGCTGGCTGGGCGGCGGCGCCCTGGCGCTGGTACGGACCATGCCCAACACGCCGGCTCTGGTGGGCAGCGCCGCCAGCGCGCTGTTCGCCAACGCATTCGTCTCGGACGAGCGCCGGCAACTGGCGGAATCGCTGTTGCGGGCGGTCGGCGTGACGGTCTGGGTCGATGATGAAAGCCTGCTGGATACGGTGACCGCCTTGTCCGGCAGCGGGCCGGCTTACTTTTTTTTGCTGATGGAAGCGCTGGAACAGGCGGCGCTCGATTTGGGCTTGAATGCCGGCACCGCCCGCCTGCTGACGCTTCAGACCGCCTTCGGCGCGGCCAAGATGGCGCTAGAGAGCGCGGAAAGCCCCGCCATCTTACGCGCTCGGGTCACGTCGCCGGGCGGTACGACCGAACGCGCCCTGGCCATCCTGCGTGATGGCGGCGTCGAAACGCTGCTGGCCAAAGCGTTGGAGGCCGCCCGCCAGCGCGCCCACGAGCTGGGCGATTTATTGGGGAAACAGCCATGACCGCCACTATCTTCCTGATTCAGACGCTTTTTGGGTTTTATATCCTGGCGGTGATGCTGCGTTTTCTGTTGCAATGCGTGCGCGCCGATTTCTATAACCCGCTGGTGCAATTTCTGGTTCGGATCACCAACCCGCTGCTGGTGCCGCTGCGCCGGCTCGTTCCAGGTTATCGGGGCTGGGATTTAGCCTCGATCGTGCTGGCCTTCACCTTGCAGCTGGTCGAAATAGCGGTGGTCACCCTGCTGCTGGGCCGGGATACCAACATCGGCAGCTTGGTGCTGTTGGCCGCCATGGAATTGCTCAAGCTGCTGATCAACATTTATCTCTGGGGCGTGGTGATCCAGGCCGTTCTAAGCTGGTTTAGCCCCGACCCCTACCATCCGGCGGCGCGGGTGTTGGCCCAGCTGACCGCACCGTTGCTGCGGCCGGTCCGCCGCTTGTTGCCGCCGATTTCCGGCGTGGACCTGTCGCCCATGGTGGTGATCGTGGCGCTCATTTTCATCAGCCTGCTGCTCCAGGATTTCCTGGGATTTTGGATCGGAGCCCGCTGAAACCATGGAGCCTGGCTGGTATCGCTGGGAGGGCGCGGATTTGATCTTGCAGGTGCGCGCCCGACCGCGCGCCGGGCGTGACCAATGGCTGGAACCGCGCGAAGGCCGGATCTGTGTCCGAATTGCCGCGCCGCCGGTGGACGGCAAAGCCAACGCGCAACTGCGGGAATTTCTGGCCGCTCTGTTTGGGGTCGCGAAAAACCAAGTGACCCTGCTGGCCGGCGAGACGGGCCGCGACAAGCGGTTGCGGATCAGCGCCCCGAACCGGCTGCCGCCGGGAATCGGGCCTTCAAGCGCAGCCTAAGCGCCCTGCGAACTTACGCTTTTCAAGAAACTGAAAAACTTATGAATTGATCTTTACCCCGGCCGTTGCCGCCAAACCCGCCGCCCATTAGACTTGAGCGCCCGTTTTCACGCGCTCCCCCGAACCTCCAACAACTCCGTTCAGAAGTACGATGCCGAACAATTTTCCCCCGGATTCGGTCGGGGTGGTCAGCCCCCAGACCGCGCGCTTCGTCGAGCCGCTGGCGCTGGATTGCGGCCGTTCGCTGGCCGAATACGAAATCGTTTACGAAACCTATGGCGCCCTCAATGCCGCCGCCAGCAACGCCGTCCTGATCTGCCACGCCTTATCGGGCGACCATCACGTCGCCGGCTACCACCGGGACGGCGACCTCAGCAAACCGGGTTGGTGGGACAACTGTATCGGGCCCGGCAAACCGATCGATACGGCCGAGTTCTTCGTCGTGTGCTGCAACAATCTGGGGGGCTGCAAAGGCTCCACCGGCCCCACCGCCATCAACCCCGACACCCGCAAACCCTACGGGCCGGATTTCCCCATCGTCACCGTCAAGGACTGGGTGCGCAGCCAAGCCCGGCTGGCCGATCACCTCGGCATCCGGCGCTGGGCGGCGATCATCGGCGGCAGCCTCGGCGGGATGCAGGCCATGCAGTGGGCCATCACCTTTCCCGACCGGGTGCGCCACTCGCTGGTGATCGCCGCCGCACCGCGCCTGTCGGCCCAAAACATCGCCTTCAACGAAGTGGCGCGGCAGGCGATCCTGTCCGATCCCGATTTTCACCACGGCCACTATTACGAATTCGGCGTGGTCCCGCGGCGAGGCTTGATGATCGCCCGGATGTTGGGGCATATCACCTATTTATCCGACGAAGGGATGCGCGCCAAATTCGGCCGCGAGCTGCGCGAAGGCACCCCGAACTTCCACTTCAATTTCGACACCGAATTTCAGGTGGAAAGCTATCTGCGCCACCAAGGGCGCGCCTTCGTGGACCGCTTCGACGCCAACACCTATTTGCTGATCACCAAGACGCTGGATTACTTCGATCCGGCGGCCGACTTCGACCAGGACTTGGCGGCCGCGCTCCACCGAGCCCAGGCGGGATTCCTGGTGGTCTCATTCACCAGCGACTGGCGGTTCGCGCCGGCCCGCTCGCGCGAGATCGTGCGCGATCTGGTGCGGGCGGGCCGCGAGGTCAGCTACGTCGAAGTCCCGTCCGAATACGGCCACGACGCCTTCTTGATGCCGATCCCGCTCTATCACGATGCCTTGCGTTCCTATCTGGTCAGAGTCGCCAGGGAGGTCAACGGTCATGCGGCCTGAACTGGAACTGATCGGCGACTGGATCCGTGCCGGCGCGCGGGTGCTGGACCTGGGCTGCGGCGATGGCGCGTTGCTGGCTCATCTGCGCGCCCGCCGGCAAGTCAGCGGTTACGGCCTGGAAATCGACACCGCCAACATCGTCAAGTGCATTCAGGCCGGCGTCAACGTGATTCACGCCGACCTGGAAGATGGTCTGGCGGACTTCGGCGACGGTAGCTTCGATTACGTCATCATGACCCAGACCTTGCAGGCGGTGCGCCATACCGAAGCGCTGCTGGATGAGATGCTGCGGGTGGGCCGGCAGGGTATCGTGACCTTCCCCAATTTCGGCTTTTGGCGCTGTCGGGTCCAGGTCGCCTTGCAGGGCTTGATGCCGGTGGTCAAAACCTTACCCTATCAGTGGTACGATACGCCTAACGTTCACCTGTTCACGCTCCGCGATTTTGAAGCGCTGTGCCGACGCAAGCGCATCGATATCCTGGAGCGCACGGTGTTGGATCACGCCCACCGGACTTGGCTCGGTTCACGGTTGTGGCCCAACCTGCTGAGTGAAATCGCCCTGTACCGGCTCAGTCGCGCCTGAGCGGCCCGTCTGCCGCGTCCCAACCGCCCTCGGCTGGATTCTGGAGATTTTTGATGTTGACGACCCTGCTTGCCCTTCGCCGCCGCACTCACCCGCCCGTTCGCCAGCGCGGCTTCACCCTGATCGAAGTCATGGTCGTGGTGGTGATTCTCAGCATTCTGGCGGCGGTGGTGGTGCCGCGCATCATGGACAATCCCGACAAGGCCCGCGCGGTCAAAGCCAAGCAGGATATCCGGGTGCTCAAGAACCAACTGGATCTGTACCGCTTGCACAACTTCCGCTATCCGACCACCGAACAGGGCCTGGAGGCGCTGGTGCACAAGCCGACGGACGCGACCCGCTGGCAGGAAGGCGGCTACCTCGATAAGCTGCCCAAAGATCCCTGGAACAAACCCTATCAATACCTAAGTCCCGGCCAGCACGGCGAGATCGACATCTATTCCCTGGGCGCCGACGGCCAACCGGGCGGCGAGGGCGTGGATGCCGACATCGGCAACTGGAATCTGGACGACTGACCGGTAACGGACCACCGAAACCCCTCCGATGATCGCCCCGGCGCGCGGTTTCACCCTGCTGGAAATCCTGATCGTGATGGTGTTGATCGGTATCATCACCAGCTTCGCCCTGCTCTCGGTCGGCGGCGGACCTCGGGAGCGTTTGGCGGAAGAAGCCCAGCGGCTGACGGCGCTGGTCGAACTGCACCAGCAAGAAGCCGCTCTGAGCGGCGAAGCCCGCGGCATCCAGTTCGCCCGGACCGGCTACGCCATTCTGCGTCAGGACGAAAAAGGAGCATGGCAAGCGCCGGCCGCCGCCGGGACTCTGATCCAGCATCAATTGCCCCCCGAAATCGTCCTGGGACTGTGGGTCGAAGGCCGGTTGGCGCCTCTGAAAGAATCCGTTAACCGGCCGCAGGTGTTACTGCTGGCCAGCGGTGAAACCACCGAATTCGTCGCCGTGTTCGGGCTTGCCGACGAGCAGGGCCGGGGGCCGGACGCTTCCCTGTATCGGGTCGCGAGCGACCCGATGGGCCGGCTGACGGCTGGCGCGGTCACCCGATGAAACGCGCGGCGGGATTCACCCTGCTGGAGGTGTTGGTCGCGCTGGCGGTGCTGGCCATCGCCATGGGCGCGATCATCAGCGTCGCCACCCAGAGCGCCAACACCATCGGTTATTTGCGCGATCAAACCTTCGCCGGCTGGGTCGCCCTCAACAAGATCAATGAATTGTCGCTCGATCCCGAACCTTGGCCCGAACGGGGTGGGCGCAAGGGCAACAGCGAGCTGGCCAACCGGGCGTGGTTTTGGGAAGCGCGCTTTCAAAAGACCTCGGATTCCGACCTCACCGCTCTGGAAATCGTGGTGCGCCCTCGCGAGGGCGGGTCGGCGCTGAGCGCGCTGACGGCCTTCAAGAGCCGCCCGCCCAAGGACGAAACCGCAGCCGACCCAGAACAAGCCACCACCCCGCCGCCCACGTCGGTTCCGACGGCCAAGCCCAAGCC
>DPWB01000076.1:3229-3400 GCA_003527885.1 Candidatus Competibacteraceae bacterium | reverse complement strand
GTATGGATGCTTTTTATCAAGGAGAAGACGGCAGACGAGATCTAGTACGGTCTCGTGGGCTCGGAGATGTGTATATTCGGCCAGAGTACAGCACCGTCCGAGCGAACTTGCGCTGTTGCTCGTTCAAGTCGGTGCCGAGCAACAGTTCGGTCATGCCGAGCACGCCGTTCA
>DPWB01000076.1:0-2970 GCA_003527885.1 Candidatus Competibacteraceae bacterium | reverse complement strand
TTGAGCGGGGTGCGGATCTCGTGGCTCATGGCCGCCAGAAATTCGCTTTTGGCCCGGTTGGCCGATTCGGCGTCCTCTTTGGCCCGCGCCAAGGCTTTTTCCAGCTGTTTGCGCTGGTCGATGTCGCGGCTGACGCCGATCAGGCCGAGTACGTTACCGGCTTGATCCCGGTAAGGCGTTCTCAGGGTTTCGAGCACGATCCGCCGGCCGTCGGGTTGGTAGAACCATTCTTCATCGCGCCGGGCTTGGCCGCTCGCCAGCACTTGTCGGTCGATGTCACGGAAGGCGGAAACCGCCCGTTTGGGAAATAGTTCCGAATCGCTCTTCCCCTCGATATCGGACTCGTTGCGCTGGAGTGAATGGGCGAACGCGGCGTTGCAGCCGAGATAGACGCCGGCGGTGTCCTTGTAGAAAATCAAATCGGGAATCGAGTCGATGAGCGAGCGCAGCAGCGCGTGTTCTCGGGCCATGCAGTCCTGGATGTCGAGCAGCGCGCGGTTGCTTTCGCCCAGGTGTCGGCCCATCGCGGCCAGGGAGCGGGCGGACTCGTCCAGCTCCCGCACCGGAAAGCTCGGGGGGAACACCCCGTAGTCGCCGGCGCCGATGCGTTCCACCATGGCGTTGATTTGGGACACTGGCGCGGCCAGAAAACCGCTCATCCGGCGGGCGCGCAAGTAAAGCACGGCGAAGAACACGATATAAAACAAAACCAGGCCGGCCACCAAGACCAAGCCGAGCTCCTTCAGCCGCCGGTTGAGCTCGACGGTTTGGGCGTAAATGTTTTCCACGGGTACCACGATCAACAATTTCCAGGCGGTTCCCGGCACGGTTTCCCAAGCGGTCAGTTTGCCGCCGGTTTTAAGGATAATTTCCCCCGCCCCGTTGGCCGCGTTTTGCAGGGACGCGCCCAGCCTGCCGAAATCCTGGCGTTTGTAAACATTGAAGTCGTCCGGCTTAAAGGTGTCTTTCCGAACCCACTCGGCGTAGGGGTGTTGCTTGAGTTCGGTCAACCCCAGATCTCGTTCCCCCGCCGGCGGCAATGCCAGGATAGTGCCCTCTTTGCCGATCAGCACCCCGAAACCTTGCCAGGGGATCTGTAAGGCCAGGATGCCTTCCACCAAGGTGGATACGGTCACGTCCAACCCCACCACGGCTTCCAGGACATCGCCGTGATAGACGGGAGCGATGTTGGAGACCATCCAGCCCTGTCCGGCCGGATCGACGTAAACATCGGTCCAGACGGGCTCGCGCGAGGGGTTATGGCGGGCATCGGCTTCGTAGTAAAAGTTGAACGAAGGGATGTCCATTTTGGGAGGATAGTGTTTCAAGGCGTCGATGAAGGGATAAATCCGGTTCAGCGAGTCGGAGGTGTTCAGATAAATCTGGTCGATCAGTGGGTTGCTTTGTTGCAGGTCGCGCATCAGCGGGTCCAGCCGTGCGGTGCGCAGCACCTTGGCGCGCTCTTTTTCTCCGACCGTCAGGATGCCCGAGTAGAAAACTGCGGCGCCGCCATCGTCCTGGGGGGTGTAGTAAGACACGCCCTCGGGATCGTAGGCGTAGCGCTCGCTTTCCTGGGGCGGGATTTCATCCGCCTTCAACGGGGCGAGCAAGGCGCGCCGGACGGCGCTGGCGAACACGCGGGTGCTTTGCGTCACGCTCTCCAACCGCCGGTGCAAGACCGCGGTTTCTCGCCGGGCGATTTGCGTCAAATCGTCGTTGGCGTGTTTGCGCAGCGTATCGATGTTCTCATCCTTGGCCAGATTGTTGGCCAGCAGGAACAGGACGATCAAACCCACCTCCACCAGCAACAGCGGAATCAGGGCCGTACGGAAGTAGGAACGCCAAATCCAGCTCAGCAGCGGTTCGGTCTTGCGGTGCGAAGTGTCCATGCGGTGGGTTTTTGCAACGCCTCGAGCGTTGTGGCTACGGTTTGGCAGAGTTATCGGCGGATGTTCGGAAAAGTTGATGGCGGGGCCGTTCGAGCTTGCGGTCGAGGCCGGGGAAAACCGGGTAAATTTAAGCCGGCCGGGGACGATGGCCGGTTTGCCAGGAGGCGTCGACCCGACAAGCCGGTCAGCTTGGAGGCGACGGTCTAAGCAGCCCGTTCTCGCGCATCCGCCCTCGCTTGAGATGGACGAGCAACAGGGAAATAGCGGCGGGGGTGACGCCGGGGATGCGGCCCGCCTGCCCCAGGGTGAGAGGCCGCTGGCGGCTCAGCTTTTCGCCGACCTCGCGCGACAGGCCGCGGACTCGGCCATAATCGAAATCCGCCGGCAACGCCAGTTCTTCGTGGCGGCGCTGGCGTTCGATCTCGTCGCGCTGCCGTTCGATGTAGCCGGCATACTTGACCTGGATTTCCACCTGTTCGGCGACGTGCGGGTCAGCCTCTCCAGGCCCGACGCCGGGCAGGCTCATCAGCTCGGGGTACCTGACTTCCGGCCGGCGCAGCAGTTCGGCCGCCCGGCTTTCCCGCGCCAGCGGGCCTCGCAGCACCCGTCGGAGGTCGGCCTCGGCGAACTGGGCCGGCCTGATCCACGTCTCGCGCAGCCGCTGGCTTTCCCGTTCGATGGCCTCGCGCTTGGCGGCGAAGGCGCGCCAGCGCGCATCAGCCACCACCCCCAGCCGGCGGCCGGTTTCGGTCAGCCGCAGGTCGGCGTTGTCTTCGCGCAGCAGCAAGCGATGCTCGGCGCGGCTGGTGAACATCCGGTACGGTTCGCTGGCGCCGCGGGTGATGAGGTCATCGAGCAGCACGCCGAGGTAGGCCTCGTCGCGGTGCGGCCACCACGGCTCCTCTTCTCGGACGAAGCGTCCGGCGTTGATGCCGGCCAGCAAGCCTTGCGCGGCGGCTTCCTCGTAACCGGTGGTGCCGTTGATCTGGCCGGCGAAGAACAAGCCCCTGATCGCGCGGGTTTGCAGCGAATAGTCCAGATCGCGCGGATCGAAGAAGTCGTATTCGATGGCGTAGCCGGG
>DPWB01000116.1 GCA_003527885.1 Candidatus Competibacteraceae bacterium | reverse complement strand
TCGCCCGTTCTCACGGCCATGTTGATCTCCTTGTCGGTCAGCTTCCGGCGCTCGGCCCGCGCATCGCCCAGCCCCGGCGTCAGGGTCAGGCCGTGGGTATGCTCAAGCTCTTGGGTCGCCTCGATGGCGCGGCGGGCTTCCCACTGGCCCAGCCACACTTTCCCGTCCAGCCCTACCCGGCTGGCCACGATGTGGATGTGATCCTTGTCCGTGTCCTGGTGGCGCACTGCCACCCACGGCGTATTGGTCTGGTCAAAGCCCATGCGCTGCATGAAGTCAGCCGCCACGGCTTCCCACTTCTCGGCGCTCAGGCGCTCACCGGGAGGCAGTGACAGCGAGCAATGCCAGACGGGCTTGCCGATGTCCGGGCGCAACTGGCGCACGGCTGAGAACTCCCGCGACAGTTCGCGGGGGTCATTCCCGGCCATGTTGCCGCCGACTCGCTCCGCGTTTTTCGTGTGCGTGGCTTCCTTGCCAACGTCAAAAACGTAGTTCAGCGCACCGCGAAAACCGCCACCACGGCTAACCTTCGCTTTCATCTTCCACGTCCTCGGCGTCGTGCTTGACGCCTATCAGGTCACGCCTGAAGGCGTCGAGCGTTGCCCGCACCTCGGCCAGCGGGAGCGCGTCGCCAGCGTTCAGCCGGTGCGCGATCTGGTTCAGGTTGGCCGCCGTCCGGGCCAACGCGGCCCACGCTTCCCGGTTCACTTCCGGGATAGTGGGCGGCAGGCGATGCAGGGCGGCGGCGCGTAGGTACTCACCGCGCTGCATCTGCACCGCGTCACGCTGCGAATCCAGCCGCGCAAGCTCGGCATCGTTGAGGCGCACCGAGACGGTATGCCCGCGCTTGTCCGTGGCGTCGAGCGGCGCAGGCCCACGGCGGCGGCGCTTGGATTCGTCAGTGTTCATGGGCGAAGCCCTCCAGCAAGTGAAGCGAAGCGAAACGCGCAGCAACCCCCCGACCGAAGGGAGCGGGGGCGTAGGCCGAAGGCCGGAGGGTGAGAACCAAGCGAAGCGCAGGTTACACCTTGCTCCCTGCCAAACTACCGCGCAAATACCATAATAGCACATCTCCATGCAAGCACCGAACAGCCACCCACCCGGCCCGCTCGCTGCGCTCCCGGCCCGACCGCCCAAGGGCGGTAATGGGCCAGCGGGGAGAGGGGTGGGCAAAGCGACGGGGCGAACTGATACCATACCGCTATGGTATCGGAGACGCGGCAGACTGTCAAGCGACATTTAATACGACAGTGAAAACTTATTCAAGTACGCCAGTCGTATTAAAACAGAAACCGACAATAAACACTTGACAACGTGCGACTGTCAGACTAAAATACAATCACACAGTCAAACGGAGAAACCGCCATGCAGTTTAAGCGCCAAGGTCGCCGGGTTCAGGTGCTCGCCTACCGGGGGTATGACAAGGAAAAGCGCCGCGCCATCGTCAAGATGATGGGGTCTATTGACGCATATTCTTACGAGCCGTCAGACGGCCTAATTGAGAATCTGACAGGCGAAGAAAAAACAGAACTACAGTCATACATTGAAACAGAACGACAGGCGGCAGAAAAGCGAGGTCGCCTGTATTCCGCTAAGTCTGCCGCCAGTCGGATTAAAGAGGTTGCCGACACGATCAAGGCCGGGGACTTTGAGCCGTCCGAGGCATGGGCGGCGGATACCTGGGCGGCAATCGAGGCGCTGACCAAGGCCATGCGCAAGGCGGGCTATCCGAAGCCCCGCAAAGCGCCCCAGAAGGCCGCTGACGCGCCGATGCCGGGTCAGGCAGGGCTGCCCTTGGGGGATGCGCCAGAAACGCCGGGAAACGCTTCCTGAGGGGTTTAGGCCGGGAAACCGGCCCCACCCCTCTCCCCGCTGGCCCTTTACCCCCGGAGGGGGTCGCCGAAGGCGGGGGGAGAGGTGTTCGCCTTCCGGCCTTGGCCGGGCATTTTGGGCAATGCCAGACCGCGCCGAAGGGGCGCGGGCTGTGCTGCGCCTAGTGGAGATTCTTGGGGTCGTCTCAGAAAACGGAAAATAAAGCACGCTAAGCCGCCCCCGGCTTTTCGATCGGCACGGCCCACCATTCCTGCGCGTGCTGCGCCGTGTTCGGTCGGTTCGAGGTGTCCACCTGGAACCCCCGCAGCAGCAGCCCGCGCGGTGTGATCCGCAGCACCTGGACGTCGAACAACGGCGGCAGCAGGCCGCGCCTGGCCGAGGTGCCCCAGCGCTCCCAGAGCTGCGCCGCGTGCAGCGGCCGCTTCTCGGCGGTTCCGATCGGAATGTCGCCGATGCTCAGGGTGCCGATCGTGCCGGGGTCGGCCAGGCACTCCTCGCGCGGGCGGCGAACCCCGGCCACCATCAGCTCGACGACTCTAACGTGCATGGCTGGACTGTAAAAAAATACAGTCTTATTTTCACCCAATGCGGCCGGCTTGGGGGGGGCGATCTATGCCGAGGCTTAGCGTACGATTTTTCCCGTTTCGTCAGCTGGCGCGATCGGCAGTTGATCCGAGGTGGCGGCTGGTGACACGACTGCTCGTTCTGCCCCGATCTGGAGGAAAACGGCAATGTGCGGACGCTATGCGCTTTACGGTCCGGTCTCGCGCCTGCGCGAGGCCTTCGACGCGGTGCCCGAAGGGTTCGAGTTCGAGCCGCGCTGGAATGCGGCGCCGCTGCAGTGGCTGCCGGTGGTGCGCCAGCGGTCGA
>DPWB01000210.1:11426-33047 GCA_003527885.1 Candidatus Competibacteraceae bacterium | reverse complement strand
CGGCCGCACGGCCCGCGCGCTGGGGGTCACGCTGTTGCTGTCGCTGCCCTGGCCCGGACTGATGGCGTGGCTGGCGTGGCTGCTGTACGGGTCCGGCAACGCCGCCGAATTCTCCCAAGGGCTGGCGCGGGGGCTGATGGCCGGCGCGCTGATCGCGCTCAGCCTGACCTTTTTGCGCCAGCTGTGCCGTCCCCAGGGCATCGCCGGCGCCCATTTCGGCTGGAGCGAAACGGGCTGCCGGCACGCCCGCCGCCACCTTTACTGGTTTGTCTGGGTCGGATCGAGCAGCGCGCTGCTCGTCACATTGTGCGACTCGCAAACCCTGCCTCTGTACAGCGACAGCCTGGGGCGGCTGGTGTTCTGCGCCGGGATGGTGGCCCTGGCGGCGCTGTTGTGGCGGGTGTTGCATCCCGCGCAGCCGCTGGTCGGCGCGTTGGCGGCCAAATACGAGGGCACGCTGTTCTGGCGGCTGCGTTACGTGTGGTTCTGGCTCATCGTCGGCAGCTATCTGTCGCTGGCGCTGCTGGCGTTGTCCGGCTATTACTACACCGCGTTGCAATTGCGCGCGCTGATGTTGCAGACGGCCTGGCTGTTGTTGGGTCTGGTCATTCTGGTCAGCCTGTTCTTGCGTTGGTCGAGCATCAGCCAGCGCCGCTTGGCCTTGCAGCGGGCGCTCGCCAAGCGGGAGGCGCAATTGGCCGCCCGCGCTTCCAAGGAGGCGGCGGCCCCTTCCGGCGAGGTGGCGCCGCCCGAACTGCTGGAGCTGCCGGACCTCGATCTCAGCACCGTCGACGAACACACTCGCGGCCTGATCAGTCTGCTGGTCTGGGTGGCGTTGGGGCTCGGGCTGTGGCAGATCTGGGCGAGCCTGATTCCGGCGTTTTCCGTGCTGAACGAAATCGCGCTGTGGCAGCAGACGGTCCAGACCGCCGCCGGGCCTCAGCTTTCCGACATCACGCTGGGCAGCGTGCTGGCCGCCGGCCTGCTGCTGCTGCTGGTCGGCTTCATGGCCCACAATCTGCCCGGCGTGCTGGAACTGGTGGTGCTGCGGCGATTGACGGTGGAGCCGGGCAACCGCAACGCCATCATCACCATCACCCGCTACCTGATCGTCGGAACGGGTCTGGCGGTGGCGCTGAACATCATCGGCGTCAGTTGGAGCAGCGTGCAATGGTTGGTGGCGGCGCTCGGCGTGGGCCTGGGCTTCGGCCTGCAAGAGATTTTCGCCAATTTCGTTTCCGGCTTGATCCTGCTGCTGGAGCGGCCGATCCGGGTCGGCGACAACGTGACGCTCGGCGATCAGAACGGCACCGTCAGGCGTATCCACATCCGCGCCACCACCTTGATCGACTGGGACCGCAAGGAAATCATCGTCCCCAACAAGAGCTTCATCACCAACGTGCTGATCAATTGGACCCGGAACGGCTCCATCGCCCGCATCGACATCCCGGTAAAAGTCAGTCACAGCAGCGATCCGCTATTGGTGCACAAAGTGCTGCTGGAGTTGGCGACTTCCCATCCCCTGGTGCTCAAGGAGCCCGCGCCGGCGGTGTTGTTTCTGAAACTGGGCGAAAATGCCTTGGAATTTGAAGTGCGGGCCTTCGTGCAGGAGCCGGTCAACCGCTTGCCGCTGACCCACGAACTCAACAACCGGATTTTCGAAGCGTTGCGCGCCCATCAAATCGAAATTCCGTTTCCGAAGCGGGAGATCCATGTCCGGGGCTGGCCGGTCGCTCGGACGGACTCGCCTTGATAGCGCCCGTCAAAATCGCGGAAACCATTGATACAAATCCCTCGCCGGGCGAAATTGCCCGGAAATAAACTCGCGGAATACTTCCGGTGACGGATCGGCCGCAGCGCGCTCTGTAACGGCGGAACTTCTCCGGCCGGTTCCAGGACGACGAAAAGGCCGGCCACAGGCTGGAGGTATTGCCATGATCACTGCCATACGCATCGAATTGTTGCCCGGCCATAGCACGGGCGATGCCGTGTTCCTCGCCGGATCGGCGCCCGTGCACCAAGGTACGGTCGATACGGATCTCGGTCCTGGCATCTACAAGGCGGATTCACGTCTAATGTTGGCGGTGGTGGCTGAACGCGATCTTGTCGATGAACGCCATCAGCAGCGCCGAAACCACAAAAGCGATATGGACCACCATCAGCCAAAAAAGCTCCTGGGTATCGCCGGCCTTGAAGTTCATGAACGCTTTGAGCAAGTGAATCGAGGAAATGGCCACGATGGACACCGCCAGTTTGATTTTGAGGGTCGCGGCATCCATCCGGCCCAGCCAGGACGGTTTTTTTTGCCCTTCACTTAAATCCAGAGTCGACACAAAAGTTTCGTAACTGCTCAGAACCACCATCACCAGCAGGTTGGCGATCAGCGCCAAGTCGATCAGCGCTAGGCCGGCCATGACGACTTCCGTTTCCGTCATGACCAGCACCCGCTCGAACAGGTGAATGGTTTCCTGTACCGCCTTGACGCCGAATAAGATCAGGATGGCCGCCAGCGCCAGATAGATCGGCACCAGCAGCCAGCGGCTGGCGAAAATCAGTTGTTCGAGGATTCGCTCGATCATGGTCTTAACTCTCGGTAAGCGCGCCGGGCTGTTGGGGTCGGCCACGAACCGGCGCATGAAAATAGCAAAATTTCGCGGGCTCTACGGCGCGATTGGAGCGGGAAAAACCCAACCGATGAGGGGCTGAATAATGGACGGTCATTCCCCCGACTGCAACAGGGAACCGCGTTCCCGCGCCCCGTGGATGGCGCCCAGAAACACGCTGACGCCGAGCGCGAGATAGCCGGCGTTCAGCAGCAGGGCGTACAGCAGATAATCCGCCCGAAAGGTGTGGTGCAGCAGCACCGAGCGCATTCCTTCGAACACATGGCTGGCCGGTAGCGCCCAGGACAGCGGTTGCAGCCAGCCGGGCAGGGTGCTGATCGGGTAATAGATGCCGCACAGCGGCGCGATGGCGAAGATCGCCGCCCAAGCGATGCTTTCCGCGCCCATACCGTTGCGCAACACCAGAGCGGACACCATCAGGCCGATGGCCCAGCCCATCAGGATCAGGTTCAGGAAGAAGCTGGCTAACGGTGGTCCGAGCTGGAACAGGTTGAAGCCGTAAAACGGGATGGCCAGCAGCACCGCGATGCCGACACCGATCAGGGTGCGCGCCAGACTGACCAGCATCAGGGACAAAATCAGCTCCAGCGGTTGCAGCGGGCTGATGAACAGTTGGCCCAGATTACGGGAGTGCAGTTCCTCGAAGAACACCACCGACAGGCCCAGCTGGCTGCGAAACAGGATATCCCACAGCAGCACCCCCGACAGCAGCAGGCCGCTGGCCTGATGGATCACGTCGCTGTGGCCGGCCAGATAGCGGGTGATGAAACCCCACAGGATCATCTGCACGGTCGGCCAGTAGGCCAGTTCGACGATGCGGATCCAGGAGCTGCGCAGCAGATAGAGATAGCGCAGCGCCAGCGCGCCGATGCGCTGCAAGGAAAGCGCGCTCATGCCACGACTTCGCCGCTTTGGATGCCGCGCGCGATGTCGAGGAACACCTCTTCCATGTCCTTGCGGCCGTAGCGCTGGATCAGCTCGCGCGGCGCGCCGGCGGCGACGATACGGCCGGCGCGCAGCATGATAACTTGGTCGCAGAGCCGTTCGACTTCGCTCATGTTGTGGGAGGCGAGCAGCAGGGTCGCGCCGCTGCGGTCCCGATAGTCGGTCAGAATAGAGCGCATCCGGTCGGCGGTGTCGGGGTCGAGCGAGGCGGTCGGCTCGTCCAATAACAGGATTTCCGGCTCGTTCAGCAGCGCTTTGGCCAGCACGACGCGAGTTTTCTGGCCGGCGGACAAGGTGCCGTAAGGGCGCTTGAAAAAGGCGTCGATGTCCAGTTCCCGGCCCAGGGTCGCCAGCCGTTCGCGGCTGTGGCGCACACCGTACAAGCGCGCGTAAACGGTCAAGTTTTCCCACACGGTCAGCCGCTGCGGCAAGTCCATGTACGGCGAGGAGAAGTTCATGCGCGGCAACACCCGGTAACGCTGGCGCGGGATGTCTTCGCCGAGAATCCTGATCTGGCCGCCGGTCGGCAGCAACAAGCCCAGCAGCATGGCGATGGTGGTGGTTTTGCCGGCCCCGTTGCCGCCCAGCAGCGCGCAGGTGGCGCCGCGCGCGACCGAGAAACTGATACCGTCCACGGCGCGCACCGTCCCGTAGTGCTTGCGTAAATCGTCCACCCGGATGACCGGCGCTTCAGTCACGCGCCCGCTCCAGGGGTTCGAGCGCGATCAGCCAACCGTCTTTTTCGGTCACGGCGATGCGCTGCAAGGCTTGTCGGGCGCAAGGCCCGGAAACGCAGTAACCGTCTTCGATACGAAACAGCGCGCCGTGAATGCCGCACTGGATCAGGGTGCCGGTGTAATCGAGAAATTGGTCGGGCTCCCATTCCATCGGCGCGCCGGTATGCGGGCAGCGGTTGCGGTAGGCGAAAATCCCCGCGCCGGTGCGCACCACCAGAAGGTCGGCGTAACGGCCGTCGGGCCGGACGGTGATGCCTTTGCTCTGGCCTTCGGGCAATTCGTCCAAGCGACAAAGGGGATAGCCGGACATGGAATCGTTTATAAGACGGCTCGCGCCAGGCGCGGCAGATCGCCTTCCAAGCCCATCGCCCGCCGGGCGATCAGGTTCTTGAGCGGCCCGGCGGCATCGGTCAGAGCGAGGCCGAGGTTGCGCAGCAGGGGAAGCGGCGGCAGAGACGCGCCGAACAACCGCTTGAAACCGTCCATCACCCCCAACATCAACAGGTTGTCGCCCTTACGCCAGCGTTCGTAACGGCGCAAGACCTTGAGCGATCCGATATCCTGCCCGACAGCGACCGCATCCAGCACCACCTCGGCGAGCGTCGCCGCGTCCAGCAGTCCCAGGTTGACGCCCTGCCCCGCCAGCGGATGCACCACGTGCGCGGCGTCACCGATCAAGGCGAGTCCGGGTTTGACGTACTGGTGGGTGTGCTGCAAGCGCAGCGGAAACGCGCCGCGCTGTCCGATCTGGACGATGGGGCCGAGCCGCCATTCGAAGGCGTCGCCCAGCGCCTGCCCGAAATCGTAGTCGTCCAGCGCCAGCAGGAAATCGGCTTGTTCGGGCGTGGTGGACCAGACGATGGAGCAGCGGCCGTCGTGCAAGGGCAGAAACGCCAGCGGTCCGGTCGGCAGGAAGCGTTGCCACGCGGTCGCCTGATGCGGTTCGGCGGTGCGGACGTTGGCGACTAGCCCTTTCTGGTCGTAACTCCAGCCGCCGGTACCGATACCGGCCGACTGGCGCACCTTGGATTGCGCGCCGTCCGCCCCGACCAACAGGCGGGCGGTCAGTTCGCGGCCGTCGTCCAACTGGACCCGCCAGCGGTTATCGTCCAAAACGCACGCGGATTCCAGCGCCGCCGGACAGAGCAGCTCGACCGCCGGCAACTGGCTGGCTCGTTCCAGCAGGGCGAACTGGATCACCCGATTTTCGATGATCCAGCCCAAGAGCGGTTCGCCGATGGCGGCGCTGTCAAAATGAATTTGGCCGAAACCGGCCGAGTCCCAGACTCGCATGTCGCGAAACGGGCTGGTCCGCCACGCGGTCATGCCGTCCCACGCGCCGACCGCCGCGAAGATGCGCTGCGAGGCGCGGCTGATGGCGGAAACGCGCAGATCGAGTTCATCGGTCGGCCGGGCGCGCTCCAGCGGCACGCCTTCCAGCAGGGCGACGCGCAGCTCGCTCTGGCCCAGCGCGCACGCCAGCGCCGAGCCGACCATGCCGCCACCGGCGATGATGAGGTCGTAGTCGTTGCGATTATCGTTCATGCGATCCTTTCCCGAAGAACGGGCGAAATTTTAGTTCACGCCGTCAGCGGCAGGCCCCGCGCCAGCTTGGGCAGACGTCCGTCCAACCCCATGGTTTGCCGGGCGAACCAATGCTTCAGCGGCGGACAGAAGTCAAACGCCAACAGGCCGAGATTGCGCGCGGCGCGCACCGGCGACAACGGGTTGACGAACAAACGGGTTAGCGCGTCGGTGAAGGCGATGGTTTGCCGCTGATCCCAACGCCGCCAGTCGGCGTAGCGATTCAGCACGGCCAAATCGCCGATATCCCGGCCATCGCGTCGGCCATCGGCGATAATTTCCGCCAGCGCCGCCACGTCGCGGATACCGAGATTGAAACCTTGCCCGGCGATGGGGTGCAGGGTGTGGGCGGCGTTGCCGATCAGGGCGACGCGGGTACGCGCATGTTCGCGGGACTTCAGCAGAAACAGCGGATAGGCTTGCCGTCCGCCCACCCGCGAGAACGGCCCCAGCCGGTCGCCGAAGCGGTGGTGGAGCAGGGCGATGAAGCCGGCGTCGTCCAGCGCCAACACCGCCGCCACGTCGGGTTCGTGCACCGTGCAAACCACCGCGCAGCGGTTGTCGGCCATCGGCAGCAACGCCACCGGCCCGTCCTCGGTAAAGCGCTCGTAGGCGACCTGTCGGTGGGGCAGGGTCGGGGTGACGTTGGCGATGACCGCCTGTTGGCCGTATTCCCAGCGCAAGGCGGGGATGCCGAGCTGCTCGCGCACCGGCGATCGCGCGCCGTCGGCGGCGACCACCAATCTGGCGCTGAGTTCGACCGTCCGCTCATCGCCCCACCGCACGGTGGCGCGAGCCGCCGCCGGTTCGACGGCGATCTGCTCCAGCCGGGCCGGACACAGCAACTCGACGCCGCTCAAGGTCGGCAGTTTCGCCAGCAAGGCCGCGCCGATCAGGCGCGCTTCGGCCACGTAACCCAGCGCGTCCACGCCTTCCTCGCGGCAGTCAAGATGAGCGAAACCGATGCCGCCGCGTTCGGAGATGTGGATTTTTCGGATCGGCGCGGCGGTCGGTTCCAGCGTTTCCCACAAGCCGAGGGTCTGGAATATCCGCCGGGTACCCTGGGCGAGAGCGATGGTGCGGTCGTCGTAGCTGGGATGGGCGCTGACGGTGAACGGCGCCGCTTCGATCAGCCCGATCCGCAAGTTCTGACCGGCCAGCGCGCAGGCCAAGCTGGCGCCGACCATGCCGCCGCCGACGATCAGCAGGTCGTAATCCGGTACCGTCATCGGCGTCCCCGCATCAGTGCTTCGATGTCATCGATCTCTTTCGGCGCGGCCGCGGTCAGCACTTCGTGGCCGGCGGCCGTGACCAGCACATCGTCCTCGATGCGGATGCCGATCCGCCACCAGCGTTCGTCCAGTCCGGTGTCGAGCGAGACGCCCAGCCGCGCCCAGTTCGCGTCCATGATTTTACTGCCGGCGGCGATATAGAGACCCGGTTCGACGGTGGTGACCATGCCCGGCTCGAACACACGCCAGTCGTCGCCGGTCTTGTAGTCGCCGACATCGTGCACATCCATGCCCAGCCAGTGGCCGGTGCGGTGCATGTAAAAAGGTTTGTAACGTTCCGCCTCGATGAGCTCGTCGGCTTCGCCGTGCAGCAGGCCGAGCGCGATCAGCCCTTCGGTCAGGGTACGGACGGCGGCGGCGTGCGGTTCGTTGAAGTGGCAGCCCGGCCGCACCTTGGCGATGGCGGCGTGCTGGGCGGCCAGCACCAGCTCGTAGACGGCGCGCTGTTCGCCCGAAAAGCGGCCGTTGACCGGAAAGCTGCGGGTGATGTCGGAGGCGTAGCCGTCCAGTTCGGCGCCCGCGTCGACCAGCACGATGTCCCCATCGTTCAGCGGCGCGTTGTTCTCGGTATAGTGCAGGATGCAGCTGTTGTCGCCGCCGCCGACGATGGAGGGATAGGCCCAGCCGGCCCCGTTGCGCTGAAAGGTTTGGAAAATTTCGGCTTCGAGCTGATATTCCATCAGCCCTGGCCGGCAGATTTCCATGGCCCGCCGGTGCGCGGCGGCGGCGATGCGGGCCGATTCGCGCATCACCGCGATTTCTTCCGGCGCTTTGCGCAGCCGCATCGGGTGCAGGAGGTGTTCCAGCGCGACGAAGGTGGTCGGCGCCCGAACGCCGGCTCTGGCCTTGCCGCGCACCTGATTGACCCAGCCCATCACCCGCTGGTCGAAGTCCGGACGGTAGCCGATGGCGTAATACACCCGTTCCCGATTTTCCAGCAACGGCGGCAACAGTTGGTCGGTGGCGGCGATGGGGTGGGCGATGTTGAGGCCGTAGCGCTCCACCGCGCCTTGCGGGCCGGCGCGGCGGCCGTGCCAGGTTTCCATGAGCGGGTCGCGGTCGCGGCAGAACAGCAAAAATTCCTGTTCGCCACCGGGCGCCAGCACCGCGATCGCTTCGGGTTCCGGGAAGCCGGTCAGATAGTAGAAATCGCTGTCCTGGCGGAAGGGGTAATCGACATCCCGGTTGCGGAGAACAGGGTTGGCGGCGGGCACGATGGCGATCGTGCCCGGCCCCATCTGTTCCATCAGGACGCGGCGGCGGCGGGCGAAAACGGTGGCAGGTATGGCGCGGGCAGACATGCTAATCGCTTGTGAAGTCAGTGCAGGCGGCTGTGCCGCTGCGCGGAACGGTACAGGTCTTGCTGGACCAACAGCAGGCCGACTCGCAGGTATTCGACCACTTCCGCGTAAGCGGTTTCATCGGCTTCGCTGGCGTTGTCCGTTTCGAAGCCGACCCGGGCGATGTCGGTCGCATCGCGCAGGAATTCCTGGCTTTCCGGAGAGAGTTCGCCGCGCTCCGCCGCCTGGCCGAGACCGAGGCCGTACAACAACCCCTGACACCAGGCTCCCAGCGCCCGAGCGCGCCGGGAAAGCGGCGTGTCATCGTCCGGCAGCAGCGGGGTTACGGACCAGTCGGGATCGCCGCTCAATTGCGCGCTGCCGTACTCGAAGAGTTTGAGCAGAACGTCGCGGGCGGCTTCGGTGAGTTCGACGTCATCCTCCGCAAGTTCGCTGGCGTGCAGCAGCCATTGTTCGCGACTGAGTTCGCGGTCGGCGCACAACAGCCCGCACAGCAGCCCATGCACTTCGGCGGGGTCGAGCGGATCGAGCAACCGGATCAGACGTTCGAAGATCGGCTGGTGGTTGGTGGCGGACATGAGGGTTTCCGGGCAAGGGGAATCGAACAACGTGCGGTGCGGGCAATCCTAACACTCTGCAAGCCGCTGCCGATAGCACCGCGAAATTGACCTGATCGGAAAAGCCGCTCTATAGTATTGCCATGAAAATCGATGAACTTTACGAAACGGTAGTACCTTCCGAGGTCGATCCGCTCGATAGCGTGACCGAAACGGCCGCCAGCGGGTTGGCTATCCTGGCCGAACGGGTAGAGCAATTGGTGCAGTTCTGCGAACGTTTGTTGCAGGAGAATCAAAACTTGCGCGAGCAGCGGCGAGAATTGCAGGCCAAGTGCGAGCAATTGCACGAGAAGAACGAGCTATCGCGGTCCCGGATCGAGGCGATGGTCGTGCGCCTCAAGAGTTTGGAGCAAACCCCATGAGCCAGGAAACCATCGGCGTGATGATCCAACTGCTCGGCGGCGAGTATCGGTTTGCTTGCACCTCCGGCGAACGGGACGATTTGTTGGAGGCCGGCCGCTACCTCGACGAAAAACTGCGGGAAGTGCGCGATCGCAGCAGCAAGCTGCTGAGTTTGGAAGCCGTTGCGGTGATGGCCGCCATGAACATCAGCCACGAATTGTTACACCAGCGGCGTCAATCTGATGAGACGGACGCGCTGGTGAATTACCATGTGCAAGCGATAGTGCAAAAAATCGATGACGTTCTTAGTAAAGCCGTCCCGGTTGAGTTATAATCTGCCCAAGAATTTGGGTTGTTCGGTTCGGGCGTTCTCTGCGGTGTTCGAGTAGTGGGCCGGGTACTCCTTGATCCTAGTTAATTTTACCCAGGGAAACGGTCAGCGGTGTGGTGTGCATGTCCGCCTTGTAGCGGGAAGCCTGATACGCCGCTCTGTGTTCCCACTTGAGCCGCGCGGTTCAAGGGCAAAGGTCCGAGACGGCACAGGCGGAGAGCGCCCCCTATCCTGTAAAGCATGGCGACTGCGGTCGCCTTTATTTTTTGCTCCGACTCCACCCATTAAACAGTGCCCGATACGGTTGATCCAGACGACTTGCGCCAGCGGTTAAGGGCTGCCCGGCGGAATTTGTCCGCCCTCGAACGGCAAGATGCGGCGACGGCGGTGGCCCGCCGGGTCGCGGTTTGGCCGCTGTTTGGCGAAGTCCAGCGGATCGCCGGCTACTGGGCCTGCAACGGTGAACTGGACCCGACGCCGCTGTTGGAAGCGGCCTGGGCCGCCAACAAGGCGGTCTACCTTCCCGTGGTGGTCGATACGCCGTTTCGCTCGCTGCGCTTTGCTCCTTACCGGGCCGGTTTACCGTTGCGCCGCAATCGCTTCAAGATTCCCGAACCTGACGTGGCGCCGTCGGAGTGGTTGGCGCCCGAACAGTTGGAACTGGTATTAGTCCCTTTGGTGGCTTTCGATGCGGCCGGTACGCGCTTTGGCATGGGCGGGGGATTCTACGACCGCAGCTTCGCTTTTTTGCGCGGTTCCCGCTACCGGGGCCACCAGCCGTTGCTGTTGGGGCTGGGTTACGAGTTTCAGAAATCCGTTGAGCCATTGCGCCGCCAACCCTGGGATGTGCCTTTGAACGGGGTGGCGACTGAAGTGGCTTTGGAGGTGTTCGGCCGAACGGGCGCGATGGAAAGAGGATGAGCCCGTGGACTATTGGCTGCTGAAATCAGAAGCCACCGCGTTCGGTTTCGCCGATCTGGAAGCCGCGCCGGACCAAACAACCCCTTGGGAAGGGGTGCGCAACTATCAAGCCCGCAATTTTCTGCGCGATAGCCTGCGTTTGGGTGATCGGGCCTTTTTCTATCATTCCGGCACGCCAAGCCCGGCCATCGCCGGCATCGTCGAAGTGGTGCGGGCGGGCTATCCCGATGAAACCGCCTTCGATCCTGAAAGCCCCTATTACGATCCCGCCAGTTCGCGCGACCGGCCCCGCTGGTATCGGGTGGACGTGCGGCTGAGCCGGCGCTTGCGCCGACCGATCACCTTGGCCGAATTGAAGCGATATCCCGAAGCGCTGGCGGATTTCGCCTTGCTGCGGCGGGGTAACCGCCTGTCGGTGTTGCCGGTCACAGCGGCGCAGTGGGGGTTCGTGCTGGCTTTGGAGGAGACAGCAGGAGTTTGAGCGCTGGCTGTCCGTCAGGCCGCTTTGCGGAACGTCAGATTGATGCGGTGTCCGCCCGTCAACGGGTGATAACCCGCTTTGAGCGGCAAGACGCCGTGGTAGCGCAGCCTTGCGGGCCCGCCCCACACCACCACGTCACCGTGCGTTAGCGGCACGCGTGCGGGCGTGTCATTTCGGCGCGGCCCGCCGGACAGGAATACCGCCGGCAAACCCAGCGAGACCGAGACGATGGGCGCGCTAAAGTCGCGCTCGTTCTTGTCTTGATGCAACGATAGCCGCGCGCCCGGTCCGTAACGGTTGATGAGACAGGCGTCCGGCTCAAAATCGACAAAGCCGGCGTCCGTCGCCGCGGCCTGAGCGACTTTCAAAAATTGATCCGGCATGGCCGGCCAAGGTTTGCCGCTTTCGGGATCGAGCGCATCGTAGCGATAGCCGCCCCCGTCCGACACCCAACCGTAACGACCGCAGTTGGTCATCGCCACCGACATGCAAAAACCGCCCGGCGTAACCATGTGCCGGAACGGCGCCCGCATCGCGATGGTGCGCAGCGTGGCGACCAACGCCGCGCCTTCCGAAAGGGCGAAGCCGCGCAACACCACCGCGCCGGGGCTCAATTCCTCGCGCCATTGCTGGCTCGATTCCTCATCCGCGAACAGGTGCAATGTCATGGAGCGGCTCTTTCAACCATCGCGTTCGTGGAGAACTTCCTTTTCCAGCAGCGCGCGTTTGCGCTCCACACCCCAGCGATAGCCGGCTAGGCCACCGTCCGCGCGAACCACGCGATGGCACGGAATAGCGACCGCCAAGCGGTTCGCCGCGCACGCTCCCGCCACCGCCCGCACCGCTGTGGGTGAACCGATTCGGTTGGCGATAGCGGTGTATGTCGCCGTTTCGCCGGCCGGAATCTCGCGCAACGCCCGCCAGACGCGCTGCTGGAACGCCGTGCCGCGCACGTCGAGCGGCAAGTTCAGGCCGATGGACGGCTTTTCAACAAAACCGACCACCTGGGCAATGCGTCGTTCAAATTCGATATCGTCGCCGAGCAGTTCGGCGCGCGGGAAGCGGTCTTGCAGTTCGCGGGCCAGTTGGTCGGGATCGTCGCCCATGAAAATGGCGCAAATGCCCCGCTCGCTTTGGGCGACAAGAATCGATCCGAGCGAACATTCGCCGACGGCAAAGCGGATTTCCGTGTTGGCGCCACCCGCCCGATAATTGGTCGGTGTCATGCCCAGCATTTCGTTCGATATTTCGTAAAAACGGCCATTGGAGTTGTAGCCGGCTTCAAAAACGGCTTCCGTCACCGTGCCGCTGCGGCCGAGTTCGCGGCGTAGTTTTTTTGCGCGGTGCGCCGCCGCGTACTCTCTCGGCGTCAATCCCGCGATCATCTTGAAGACGCGATGGAAGTGATAAGCGCTGATCCCCACCCGATTCGCCAACTCTCCAAGATTGGGCGCGGTCTCGGCATCTTCGATCAGCCGGCAGGCTTCTGTCACTTTCGCCGCCTGTCGTTCGAGCAAAGACGGCTGGTTGGGCTTGCAGCGTTTGCAGGGCCGGAAACCGGCGCGTTCGGCGTCCGCGGCGGTGGCGTGGAAGCGGACGTGCTCCGGCCGCGCCCGCCGCGCGGCGCACGAGGGTCGGCAGTAAACGCCGGTGGTCGCAACCGAGTAAAAAAACGTGCCGTCGGCCTTGGGATCACGGGCGATGAGGGTAGCCCATCGGGGATCGTCGACCGTTGCGGCGGCGCGTTGTGAGTTTTTCGCTGCGGCGTTCATCGTGCATTCCTCCTAATCTCCCGATCAGGGCTAGCACTCTATCCAGGGTCGTGAGCCTTCGCACTCCGAATCTTGCTCTCAAATTCGCTGCTCGGTGGGTTTTAGCCTTGACCGTCCAGAAACAGCCGGTAGGCGGGGTTGTCGGTCTCATCGCGGTAAGGGTAATTCAAGTCCTGAACGAACTGCTGAAACCGCGCCCGTTCTGCCGCCGGCACCTGAATGCCGACCAGTACCCGACCGTAATCCGAGCCGTGATTGCGGTAATGAAACAAGCTGATATTCCAGCCGTGCGCCATGCCGGTCAGAAACTTCAGCAGCGCGCCCGGCCGTTCGGGAAACTGAAAGCGATACAACAGCTCGTCGCGGATGCCGGGGGCATGACCGCCCACCATGTAGCGGACGTGCAGTTTGGCCATTTCATTGTCGCTCATGTCCACCACCGGATAGCCCTGGTCGCCCAGGGCGGCGATGATGCGCTGCTTCTCGTCATCGCCCTCGGCGAGCTGAATACCCGCAAAGACTCGGGCTTGCCGGGCATCGGCGTAGCGGTAATTGAATTCGGTGATGGAGCGCTTGCCGATGGTCTGGCAAAACCGGCGGAAGCTGCCCGGCTGTTCGGGGATGGTGACCGCCAGTAGCGCCTCGCGCCGTTCGCCCAACTCGGCGCGTTCGGCGACGTGCCGCAAGCGGTCGAAATTGATGTTGGCGCCGCAGTTGATGGCGATGAGATTGGCGCTGGTGATGCCGGTGCGTTCCACGTACTTTTTCAAGCCGGCCGTGCCGAGCGCGCCGGCCGGTTCGGTGATGGAGCGGGTATCGTCGAAAATGTCCTTGGTGGCGGCGCAAATTTCGTCGGTGGACACCAGGATGACGTCATCCACGACTTGCTGGGCCAGCCGGAAGGTTTCGGCGCCGACTTGCCGCACCGCCACGCCGTCGGCGAACAGGCCGACGTGGTCGAGCGTGACGCGCTGGCCGTGCTTGAGCGCCTCATGCATCGAGGCGGCGTCATCCGGCTCCACGCCGATGATCTTGATATCGGGCCGGAGGAATTTCACGTAAGTCGCCACGCCCGCGATCAGTCCGCCGCCGCCGACCGCAATGAAAATCGCCTCGATAGGGTCGGGGTGCTGGCGCAGGATTTCCATGCCGATGGTGCCTTGGCCGGCGATCACCTCCGGGTCGTCGTAGGGATGGATGAAGGTCAGGCCTTTGTCCGCTTCCAACTGGCGGGCGTGTTGGTAGGCGTCATCGTAGGTGTCGCCGAACAACACGATCTTGCCGCCCCGGTCGCGTACCGCCTGGATCTTGATGGCCGGCGTGGTGCGGGGCATGACGATGGTCGCCTTGGCGCCGAGCCGCTGGGCGGCCAGGGCGACGCCTTGGGCGTGGTTGCCGGCCGAGGCGCAGATGATGCCCTTGTCCAGCGCTTCGCGCGGCAGATGGGCGATCTTGTTATAAGCACCGCGCAGCTTGAAGGAAAACACCGGCTGTAAGTCCTCGCGTTTGAGCAACACTCGATTGTTCAAACGCCGCGACAGCCGGCTCATAATCTCCAGTGGCGATTCGATGGCGACATCGTAGACCCTGGCGGTGAGTATCTTTTTGATATAGTCGTGCATAACGATGGCAGAGGCTGAAAGCAGAGGGTCCCGTGTCCGACGACGAGATGAAAAAGCGCGCCGCCGAAGCCGCGCTGGAGTATGTGGGAGATGATACGGTTTTGGGCGTCGGCACCGGCTCGACGGTCAACTATTTTATTGCCGCGCTGGCCCACATCAAACACCGGCTCGACGGGGTGGTATCGAGTTCGGAGGCCACGACCCGGCGCCTGAAAGCGGCCGGTATTCCCTTGTTGGATTTGAATGCCGCCGGCCCGTTGCCCTTATACGTGGACGGTGCGGACGAGGCCAACCGGCGGTTGCAGCTCATCAAGGGCGGCGGTGGGGCGCTGACCGGAGAGAAGATCGTGGCCGCCGCCAGCGAGCGGTTCGTCTGCATCGCCGATCAATCCAAGCTGGTAGAGGTGCTCGGCGCGTTTCCCTTGCCGGTGGAGGTCATCCCGATGGCGCGCAGCCATGTGGGGCGCGAAGTGCTCAAGCGCGGCGGCCAGCCGGTCTTGCGGGAAAATTTCATCACCGACAACGGCCATCTGATCCTGGATATCTACAACCTGGAAATTTTCGATCCCGTCGAATTGGAAGCGGAATTCAACAGTATCGCGGGTATCGTTACGGTCGGATTGTTCGCGCGGCGGCCGGCGGATGTCCTGCTATTGGGCACCGCCGACGGCGTGCGGACGGTACGCCCTTGAACGCGGATGGCGAACGACAAAAAACGGGCGCTGCGTGGCAGCGCCCGTCGCCCTTACGCCCGGAGTCGGGCTTTTTTTGATCAGAAATCGACGCGAGTGCCGATCGAGACGGCGTTTTGGTCGCCGTAGAGCGCGCTGTCACTGCTGCGACCAATGTATTCAATCCAAGCCGAAGTACGTTTGCTGAAGTTATATTGATAGCCGACTAAGTAATTATCGATTGTTTCGTCCAAACCTGTGTTGTCGAGGCCCGTATCTAAACGGCCATAGGCCGCCCGTAGAGTGTTATTACCAAATCGATATTCGCCGGTGAGATAGATGTTTTTGGCATCATTTTCGCCGAACAGGCCGCGAATATTACCAATCGTAGTGGCACCCAAGAGGCCAAAAGTATTGAGAGTGCCTTGCTCGTAAATAAGGCCAACGCTGAAAGGGCCACCCGTGTAACCGACGCCCACGACCCATTGATTTAGATCGAGACTGAGTTGATATGGAATATCTTCTCCCCCAAGCTCAAAAGTGCTAGCAGGGCCATTCTTGTCGCCGTTAAGCGCAATATAGCTGATGCCCGCAAAAAACGGACCATTGCTGTATTTAACGGCTACGTTCCAAAGATCGATATCGTTCGAATAACCCTCATCATTGAGGTTTCCATTCATGACCAGCATAGCTTCGGCACTAAAACCGCTAAAATCAGGGGTGATATAATAAATACTGTTATCCAGGCGCGACAGACTGCCTTCACCGAAATTCCGAAAGGCGCTCGTTTGGCCGTCGCTATTGAAGTTAAGGCTGTAACCATTGAATGATCCGCCTAGGAAAGCTGTCGGACCAAATGCTTGGCTGGAGTTGAAAATATCAGTGATTCCAGCCACATGATAATAAGGTGTTTCTTGGGTACCTAGGGAGATTTGGCCAAAACCGCCCTTCAGACCAACGAATTTAGGCCGGTTACTGTTGAAATTAGTGCCTTCGGTTACGTCGACGCCAAACTCGTATTCATAAATAGCGCTCAGGCCACCCCCTAAGTCCTCATACCCAAGCACACCAAGGCGTGAATCGTCATTGATGACATCCCAGTAACCATCCTTTTTGCTTTCGTCAATGTAATTGACCGACGCTCGCGCCGAGCCGTACAGGATCGTATCGGCCTGAGCGGTAAGAGGGGCAGCGAGCGCGGTTGAGACAGCCAGGGCGATTATGGATTTTTTCATGGCGGAATTTCCCGATGGTCTATAGATGGATAGCTGATTTGAAAATTTATTTCCAATCAATTAGATATCTTATTGGAAATCAATTTTGAAGTTAGCTTTCACAAACGTTATATATGAAGTTCATCAAAAACACAACTACTAATCTATAAAAAAACAACTTCATTTGTATGAAAACAACGGCGGCGATTTCAAAATTCGGAAATGAAAACAGGCACCCGTAGGTGCCTGTTTTTAACGACCGATCAGACTGGCTAGCGCTTAGAAGTCGTGACGGGTACCGATCGAGACGGCATTGCCGTCGCCATAGGCACTGTCGCTGGTCCGGCCGACGTATTCGACCCAGAGCCGGGTGCGCTTGCTGAAGTTGTACTGATAGCCCACGGCATAGTTATCGATTTTATCGACGCCAACCGCATCGCTGTCAGGATCCACATGGCCGTAGGAGGCGCGGATGATGTTCGGGCCGAAGGTGTACTGGCCAGTCAGATAGTAATTCTTGGAGTCATCGGGGAACAGCGTGTTGACATCCCCATCTTCGTAAGCCAAGGTGACGGCGAACGGACCAGAATTATAGCCCAGCGCCACGCCCCACTGATCGCCGTCCGGCGTCGGGGCCAGCGGGCCTAAATCCGGGCCTTCCAGCGCCACGTAAGTCGCGCCGGCAAAGAACGGACCATTCTTGTACGACAGCCCGATGTTCCACATGTCAACGGTGTCGCTGAAGTTGGAGGGTAACTTGTTGTCGGCGGCGGACCGGCAGAAATCGGCGTCTTTGGCCGGGTTACATGAACCGTTCATGACCAGCATCGCCTGGGCGCTGAAGCCGCTGAGATTGGGGGTCGTATAGACGAGGCTATTGTCCATCCGCGTGGCGAACGTGTTGCCGAGATAGATATAGTTACCGAATACCCGGCTGCTGTTGAAAATATCGCCGATGCCGATCACGTTGTAGTACGGCGTCCATTGCGTGCCGGCGGTGATGGAGCCAAAGCCGCCTTTCAGGCCGACCCACTTCGGGCGGTTGCTGTTGAGGTTACCGCCTTCGGTCACGTCGACGCCGAACTCGTACTGGTAGATGGCCGACAGGCCGCCGCCCAGATCTTCTTCACCGCGCACGCCCAAGCGGGAAGCGTTGTTGACGATATCCAGATAACCGTCGCCATCGAACAGGCCTGAAACGAAGTCGCCAACATCTCTGTTGGTGTTTTCGTCGACATAATCGACAGAAACTCGGGCCGAACCATACAACGTGGTGTCAGCGTAGGCGGCGGGGCCAAAACCAACCAGCGCGGTGGCTACGGCCAACGCAAGTGCGGACTTTTTCATAAACGTAAACTCCTAGGTTTGTGTTGCAAGTACACAACAAAAGGATGTTGAAAACGCGTTGATGAAATTTATACGCATTTTGCAGCACAAATGCAACTGATTTTTTCAAAAAAAACACAAAATTTAATTTTTGTTTTAAAAAAACAACATTTGTTGTTTTTCGACAATTAAGCAATAAAAAACCCACCTAGCCGGGATCGGGTGGGTTTGATGATGGTTGGGGGACTAGGATTCGAACCTAGGTTGACGGAGTCAGAGTCCGTAGTCCTGCCGCTAGACGATCCCCCAATAGGCAATTGAAAAATCAGCGCTTCGAATATTGGGTGGCGCGGCGAGCCTTGCGCAAACCGACCTTTTTCCGTTCCACCTCGCGAGCATCGCGGGTGACGAAACCGGCTTTACGCAACGTCGCCCGCAAGCTTTCGTCATACTCGATCAAAGCCCGGGTAAGACCGTGGCGAATCGCGCCCGCTTGGCCGGTGATGCCGCCGCCCTTGACCGTGACATAAACATCAAACCGATCGTTGAGGGCCGCCGCTTCCAAGGCCTGATGGACGACCATCCGAGACGTTTCCCGGCCGAAATATTCGTCCAAGGGACGCTGGTTGACGGTGATGCGGCCGGCGCCGGGCCGCAGAAACACACGGGCGGTGGCGGTTTTGCGTCGGCCGGTGCCGTAATGCTGGTTCTCGATCATTCTCGATGGTTCCGTTTGCTATTCCGACAGGGTTAGCCCTTCAGTTCCAGCGGCTGGGGCTGCTGGGCGGCGTGCTCGTGTTCGGAGCCCGCGTACACTTTCAGCTTGCGGAACATGGCCCGCCCGAGGGGGTTTTTGGGCAACATTCCCTTGACCGCGATTTGGATGACGCGCTCCGGGGCGGTCTTCAATAATTTTTCCAAGGAAATCGATTTGATGTTTCCTATATAGCCTGTCGTTCTGTAATAAAATTTATCGGTTTCCTTGCGGCCGGTCGCCCGTACTTTCGCGGCGTTGACCACGATGATGTAATCGCCGGTGTCGACGTGGGGGGTATACTCGGGCTTGTGCTTGCCCCGCAAGCGGCGGGCGACTTCCGTCGACAACCGGCCCAGAACCTTATCCGAGGCATCGATGACGTACCAGTCGCGCTTGACCTCGGCCGGCTTGGCGCTGAAAGTTTTCATTATGACAGGCTCCAAAAATCCGTGTCCGCGTAGGGAGTCGGGCATTCTACTCAAGCGGCGTGCGCCTTACAAGGGTCCGCTAGCGCTAAAGGCGACGTAAGGCTCTAGCGGGGAAGCTAAATTCGCAGCCGTGCCACCGGTTGGCCTCCGATGAGGTGCTGCTCCACGATCTCATCGAGATCGCTATGGTCCACGTAGGTGTACCAAATCGCTTCGGGATAAATGACGATGGTCGGACCTTCGGCGCAGCGATCCATGCAACCGGCGGTGTTGATACGCACTTTATGGGGTATGGCGGACCCCAGTTCCTTGACGCGCCGCTTGACGTAATCGCGCGCTTCCTGAGCCCCGTATTGCTGGCAGCACTGCGAGCCATCGGCGCGCAAGTTGGTGCAAAAAAAGACATGATAGCGATAATAAGACACTTGATGCTTCTCCAGGATTTGAGCTGACCCACGCATGACGACCCGTCACTATACGCCCGCCGACGCTCTGCTCGGCAATCTGGATCAAGCGATCCGCACCCTGTTTGGCCGTCCGGCGACGACCGGGCGATCCCGGCCGAGCGCCGCCGCCACCCAGGCTTCCGAATTACCACCCGCCGAACAACGGTTGTCGGCCCGTTTGATGCGGGTCAACCATACCGGCGAAGTGTGCGCCCAAGCGCTGTATCAAGGCCAGGCGCTGACCGCTGACTTGGCTGAAGTGCGGGGTCGCATGGCGCGAGCCGCCGACGAGGAAAACGATCATCTGGCGTGGTGCGAGGCGCGGTTGAAGGAGCTGGACAGCCGGACCAGCGTTCTCAACCCGTTGTTCTATGCCGGGTCTTTCGTCATCGGCGCGCTGGCTGGCAAAGTCGGCGACCGTTGGAGCCTGGGTTTCGTCGCCGAGACCGAATATCAGGTGGTCCAGCATCTCGATTCGCACCTGAAGCGCTTGCCGGAGCAGGATCGAGCCAGCCGGGCGATTTTGGAGCAAATGAAGGAAGACGAAGCCCGGCACGCCACCAACGCGGTGGTCGCCGGCGGCGCGCGGTTGCCGCTGCCGATCCGGTTGCTGATGAAGGGCGTATCGAAAATCATGACCAATACCACTTATTGGCTCTGATCGGAGCTTCCGCCGCCGGCTGGAGAGGAAGACACCGCAAACCGGCGCAGGGGTCGGGCGGCTAAATCCACAGGCCCTCGTGCAAGTTCTCGCCGTGGAAGATTTCCGCCATTTCCCGCCGCACCCGCCGCTCGATTTCCGACCGCTCGCGCGGCGGCACAGCCTGTTTGTCCGCGCCGAACAGGTAACTGTTCAAGTCGAAATCTTTCAGGATCATCTTGGTGTGAAAGATGTGTTCCTGATAGACGTTGACATCGATCAGCTGGTACCGCTCGCGGGTGTCCTTGGATAGGTAGTTCTGGATCGAATTGATCTGGTGGTCGATGAAATGCTTCTTGCCGCTCACGTCACGGGTGAAACCGCGCACCCGGTAGTCGATCAGCACGATGTCGGATTCGAAGCTATGAATTAGATAATTCAGCGCTTTGAGCGGCGAGATGCGGCCACAGGTCGAAACATCGATATCGGCCCGAAAGGTGCTGATGCCGTTGTCGGGGTGGCTTTCCGGGTAGGTGTGAACCGTGATGTGGCTCTTGTCGAGATGGCAGATCACCGCTTCCGGCAGCGGTCCCGGCGCTTCCGAGTTGGAGAGCTGGCCTGAGGCGACGGGTTCCTCGGAAATCAGCAGGGTGACGCTGGCGCCGTTTGGCTCGTAGTCCTGGCGGGCGATGTTGAGAATGTTGGCGCCGATGATCGCGGCGACGTTGCGCAGAATCTCGGTGAGAGGTTCGGCGTTGTACGCCTCGTCGATGTACGCCAGATAGTGTTCCTGCTGCTCCGGGGTCGAGGTATAGCAGATATCGTAGATATTGAAGCTGAGCGTTTTCGTCAGATTGTTGAAACCCTGCAACCGCAGTCTGGGCCTGGGCGTCATCGCATCTCCTCGCAGGCGGAACCATCGAGAAACCGATCGGCGTACTGGCATCCCGTTCGGAAAGGGCGCGAGTATATAACGGGTTCAAGCGACAACGCCGCGTTTGTGCGGATGCGGCTTCAAGCGTCGCGAATCTCAAAGGTGTGGCTGATTTGGGCGGTTTTGCCGAGCATGATCGAGGCCGAGCAGTATTTCTCGGCGGACAGTGTGATGGCGCGCTCGACCTGCTTGCCGTTCAAGTTTCTGCCGGTGAGGATGAAGTGGACGCGGATGGTGGTGAACACCTTGGGGTCGCTGTCGGCGCGTTCGGCGTCCAATTGCAGCTCGCAGCCCCGCAAATCCTGGCGGGCCTTGCGCAAGATGTTGACTACATCGACGGCGGTGCAGCCGCCCATACCCATGAGTAGCAGCTCCATCGGTCGCGGGCCGAGGTTGCGCCCGCCCAGCTCTGGCGGGCCGTCCAACACCAAGGCATGGCCGCTGGCCGATTGCGCGACGTAGCTCATGTCTTCCAGCCAGGTGATGCGGGTTTTCATGACGCTTCTCGGGTGGTTCGGCCGGTACCGCCGGCTCCGAACAGTTCCGCCAGCTTCGCGCCGGGGTCCGCCGCTCGCATGAAGGCTTCGCCGACCAGAAAAGTATGGACGCCGCGCTCGCGCATCAGCGCGACATCCG
>DPWB01000210.1:1810-11158 GCA_003527885.1 Candidatus Competibacteraceae bacterium | reverse complement strand
TGCGCAGGTTGCGGTTGTTGATGCCGAGCAGCGGCGCATCGAGCGCCAGCGCCCGATCCAGTTCGCCCGCATCGTGGATTTCCACCAATACATCCAGGCCCAGCCCGACCGCCAGCCGCGATAAATCTCGCAATGCGGCATCGTCCAGCGCGGCCACGATCAGCAGGATGCAGTCCGCGCTGATCGCGCGGGCTTCGTAGAGCTGGTAGGGATCGATGGTGAAATCCTTGCGCAGCACCGGCAAAGCACAGGTTGTCCGCGCTTCTTGCAGATACCGTTCGCTGCCCTGAAAAAAATCGCGGTCAGTCAACACCGACAGGCAACTCGCACCGGCGGCGGCGTAGCTGCGGGCGATCTCCGCCGGCTGAAATGGATCGCGCAACAAGCCCTTGCTGGGCGAGGCGCGCTTGATTTCGGCAATGACCGCCGGATCGCCGCGCGCGATAGCGGCCTTCAGTTGGGCCAGAAACGGCCGAGCCGGCGGCGCGGCTTCCGCTTGTCGGCGCAAATCCGCCAAACCGAGCCGCTGGCGGCGTTCGGCGATTTCCTCGACCTTGCGGGCGAGGATGCGCTGGAGCACGTCGGGGGTGTCGCTCATGCCGAGAGCTTTTGGGTGCAGCGCACGAACTCGTCCAACTTCGCTTTGGCTCTACCGCTGGCCAGCGCCTCCCGCGCCTGTCCGATGCCTTCCGCGATGGAACCGGCCCGGTCGGCGGCATACAGCGCCGCGCCAGCGTTGAGTACGACGATATCGCGCGGCGTGCCGGGTTCGTTGTCGAGCACCGCCAGTAGAACCGTTTTGGATTGTTCCGCGCTTTCGACTTTGAGGTTGCGGCTGGACATCATCGCCAAGCCAAAATCCTCGGGGTGGATCTCGTATTCCAGAATCCCGCCGTTCTTGAGTTCTCCGACCAGGGTGGCGGCCCCTAACGAAATTTCGTCCATGCCGTCCTTGCCCCAGGCCACGAGCACGTGCCGCGCGCCCAGCCGCTGCATGACGCGCACCTGAATCCCGACCAGATCGGGATGAAACACCCCCATGAGCTGGTTCGGCGCGCTGGCCGGGTTGGTCAGCGGGCCGAGGATATTGAAAATAGTGCGTACTCCCATCTCGCGCCGGACCGGCGCGACGTTCTTCATGGCAACGTGATGGTTCGGCGCGAACATGAAGCCGATGCCGGTCTCCGCGATGCACTCGGCCACCCGCTCGGCGGGCAGGTCGAGCCGCACGCCGAGCGCTTCCAGCACGTCGGCGCTGCCGGATTTGGAAGAGACTCCGCGATTGCCGTGTTTGGCCACCCGCGCGCCGGCGGCGGCGACCACGAACATCGCCGTGGTGGAAATGTTGAAGGTGTGCGAGCCGTCGCCGCCGGTGCCGACAATATCCACAAAATGCTCGTGCGGTGGCGGGACGTGGACCTTGGTGGATAGCTCGCGCATCACCATGGCGGCGGCGGTGATTTCACTGATGGTTTCCTTCTTGACCCGCAAGCCGGTGAGAATGGCGGCGGTCATCACCGGTGAAATCTCGCCGGCCATGATCTGGCGCATCAGCGACAGCATTTCGTCGTAAAAGATTTCCCGATGCTCGATGGTGCGTTGCAGGGCTTCCTGGGGAGTGATGGACATGAACAAGGTCTCCGCGGCCGTTCAGTGGCGCAGTTTGAGGAAATTGTGGAGCAGGGCGTGGCCGTGCTCGGTCAAGATGGATTCGGGATGAAATTGCACCCCCTCGACCGGCAGCGTCTTGTGCCGGACCCCCATGATTTCAGCGGGTGCGCCATCCGCCGTCCGCGTCCAAGCGGTGATCTCCAGGCAATCCGGGACGGTGGTTTTGTCGATCGCCAGGGAATGGTAGCGGACCACGGTAAAGGGGTTGGGCAGATCGGCGAACACGCCCTGGCCGCGGTGGTGGACGGCGGAGGTCTTGCCGTGCATCACCTCGCCGGCGCGCACGATGCGCCCGCCAAACGCCTGACCGATGCTCTGGTGGCCCAAACAAACCCCCAGGATCGGAACCTGTCCGGCAAAAGCCCTGATCACCGCCAGCGACACCCCGGCCTCGTTGGGGGTGCAGGGTCCGGGCGAGAGGACGATGCGTTCGGGACCGAGCGCGGCGATTTCATCCGGGGTGATCTGGTCGTTGCGGTAAACCTTCACCTGTTCGCCCAACTCGCCAAAATACTGCACCAAGTTGTAAGTGAAGGAATCGTAGTTGTCGATCATCAATAGCATGGCGCAGCTATCCCGTTGTCAGTCATCCACTTGATCTGTTTCGGCGCCGTTCCTACCCGCCGCCTCCACCCGCTCTTACCCATCGGTGATCGCAGGGAACCTACATTTTTACCGGAATCCGGGCCGGGCGAAAAGGTTTTGAGCCTCAGCAATCCGCTAAAAAGGGGGCACCGGCGTGGCGCCCTGTGGTCCCACGGTCTCGCCCGCCTGAAACGCGGCGGGGCAAAACTGGAACCTCTACCGGTGAACGGCGCCGATCCCGTCGCTTTTCTGACGGGTGCGACTCGTTGCCGCCGGCGGCAACGGCCGACTGCGGGCGGTGTCGCCGATCCGTTGGCGGCCAGCGTGGCCTGAGGGTGATTCGAGCCGCAGGTCATGGCGCTACAGGTTGCCGCCATCAGCCAGCCCTAACCGCCAATTCAAGAGGGATTGAGGGGCCGACAGACGCCATGAGAGTGATCGGCATGAAAAGTGCATTCATTGCGCTCGCTATTTTTGCGCGAAACCGACCTTGACCACTAAGGAATTCGATATGCTTCAGACCGTTGCCACCGTGCCGACCCCTCGGATGATCGAACTGCTGGAACTGATTGATCTGGCCCACCAAAGCGATGTTGAGCCCAGGTTGGCCGATTATCTCCATCACTGCCGCCGAACCGGCTATGAGCCGCCCGTTGAATTGCTCGATATGGCGCGCGATGTGATCCAGCGCAAGCGGACCTGCTAGCGGGTGGTATTGCAAGTCTGGCAAGGTCTAAAGCTCGCGTGCTCGTGTAATTCGCATTCTCCTTGTTCGCCGCAGTTTGTCGCAACCCGCAAGCCGTTGGGAGCCGCTACCGGTTAAGTCTGGCGGTATGCCGGCTTCCCACCCTTCAGCCAAGCCTTGATGTCATCGGACGGTTCCGGCCGCGACGTTCCTGACCCATAAGTATCGCCACACCTGGGCGGAGCTCCGTATAGGGACGATTTCCGTCGAATGCTGGCGCATCGTCACTGGCCGCCGGGCGGCCGACATGGCAACCGCAGGATTCTTATCAAGGCCATGTTGTCATTCTCCCGTGGATGTCAGGCCGTCTAAAAATGCTAGTCTGTGCGGCCGAAGGCAGCACCCCTTGCGGTTAAGCGCCGCGCTGGGTTGCGCCCCGGTTTATCTGATCGATCATTGCAAGGAGTTTTCATGCTGGTGCACCCCAATTTTGACCCGGTGGCCTTCGCCTTGGGGCCTTTGCAGATCCGCTGGTATGGCCTTATGTATTTGTTGGGATTTGCCGGTGGTTGGGCGCTCGGCCGCTATCGCGCCAAGCGACCCGATTCCGGTTGGAGCGCCGCCGAGGTGGATGATCTGGTGTTCTACATCGCTTTGGGGGTCATCCTTGGCGGCCGGATCGGCTATATCTTGTTTTATGGCCTGGGTTCGTTTTGGCAAAACCCGCTGTCGTTGTTTCGGATCTGGGAAGGTGGGATGTCATTCCACGGCGGGTTTCTGGGCGTGTTGGCGGCGCTGGTGCTTTTTGATCGCAAATATCGCCGAGGATTTTGGCCGACGGCCGACTTCATCGCGCCGCTGGTTCCACCCGGCATTTTTTTCGGCCGCATCGGCAATTTCATTAACGGCGAACTGTGGGGGCGGGTGACCGATTTGCCTTGGGGGATGGTATTCCAGCAAACTGGCGATGGCTTGCCGCGCCATCCTTCCCAATTGTACGAAGCGGCCCTGGAAGGTGTGACGTTGTTCGTCGTCGTTTGGCTGTTTTCGGCCAAGCCGCGCCCGACCATGGCGGTATCGGGGGTTTTCGCTCTGATTTATGGGATTTTTCGATTTCTGGTGGAATTTGTACGCCAGCCGGACCCGCAATTGGGTTATCTTGCTTTCGGTTGGCTGACCATGGGACAGGTGTTGTCGCTACCCTTGATCGCGGTCGGCATCCTGCTGTTGGGTGTGGCTTACCGCCGGCGCGGAACCTGATGGCGCACGGTGTTATTCCAGTCGTTGCCTTTCTGTGCGGCAGCGGCCTTGGCCGGCGGATCGCCGCTCCGGGACAGTCCCCAGCTTCGTGAGTTTTCGTGACGGCGGCTGACCGCCCGAATGACAGAATTACGCTACACTTTTACTGGCCTTGACGACCCGTTTGCCTGCTAGGCGTATTTATAGATTATTCTCTAATAAAATCAGCTTAGGAAAGGCTATGTCGCTTAATGACTTGCCAACTTTTGGAGCCGGCCGCCTCCCTCGGGAAAAAATGGGCGCGCCGCTGACGGTGGTGGCGAGTGCCTGCCTGACGGGATTGTTGTTTTGGTGGGTGTGCGAGCGATCGCACCTGTTTTTGCAGGGTTCTACAGCCTATTGGCTGACTTTGACGGCGAGCTTTCTGTCGGGTGGAGCCCTGGCTTGGTATTTGCGGGCCTTGTCGGCGCGGCTGGCCCGCGCGGAGGCGCGGGCGCGGGCGAACGAGTTCAAGGTCCATCGCTTGCTGGCGGAGCTGCCGAACCTTGCCGTTCACGGTTACAACGAAAAACGCCAGATCGTCTTCTGGAACGAAGGCAGCGAACGCCTTTATGGCTACAAGCGGGAAGAGGCCTTGGGCCGGCGGCTGGAAGATTTGCTGTTTCCGTCTTCGATGCGTCCGGGGGTGATCCGAACCGTCCGCCGCTGGTTCGAAGAAGGACGGCCGATCCCCTGCTCCGAACTCGACTTGCTGCGCAAGGATGGCTCGTTGGTCTCGGTCTGCTCCAGCCGTGTGGTGCTGCCGTCCAGCCAGGGCTCCTCGGAACTCTACAGCCTCGATGTCGACTTGTCGGACCAGAGGCAGGCGCAAGTGGCGTTGGCGCAGCACGAGACCTTGCTGGAAGTGGCGGCCTTGATCGCGGCCCGGCTGCTGAAGGCGACCGATCCCTTGATGGCGATGGCGACCTGTTTCGCGCACTTGGGAGAAGCGGGCGGCGTCGACCGGGTGTCTCTGTTCGAAAACCGCTTCTGTCCGCAGACCGGCCAGCTGTTGATGAGCCAGCGCCACGTCTGGCGCGCCGACAAGGCGCCCGTCAGCACCAAGACCGCGCTGCAAAACCTGTCCTACGAGCGGGGCGGCTTCGAGCGCTGGCGGCGGACGCTGGCGGCGAATACCCCGATCCTGGGCTTGGTGCGGGAATTCCCGGAGACCGAACGGGCGGTGCTGGAAGTTCAGGGCATCGTCGCCAGCCTGGTGGTGCCGGTCAACGTGCACGGCGAGTTTTGGGGTTTTATCGGCTTCGACGACTGCCGGCACGAGCGGGTGTGGACCCAGGCCGAGCGCAATATTCTCCAACACATCGCCGCCAATTTCGGCGAGGCTATCGCCCGCTGTCGGGCGGAGCTGGCGTTACAGGAAAGCGAGGAGCGGTTCCGCCGACTCGCCGACAACATGCGCGATCTGGTGTGCCAAATCGATGTCAACGGCACAATTTTGTATCTGAGCCCCTCCTACCGCACGATGCTGGGGTTCGATGCGGACGCGCTGCTGGGCCGCTCGGTTTTCGCCAACGTCCATCCCGAAGACCGGCAAATGGCCATCGGCGTTTGTCAGCTGTCGCTGTCGAAAAAGTCGATGGGCGAAGCCCAGTTCCGCCACCGGCGGGCCGACGGGGAGTACCTGTGGCTGGAAGCCGTCGGTAACCCCCTGTTCGACGCCAGGGGCAGGGTGTGCGGGGCGGTGATCAGCAGCCGCGATATCACCGAGCGCAAACGCGCCGAGGCGGAACTGCGGCTGGCGGCGCGCGTGTTCGAGAACAGCCGGGAAGCGATCATGATCACGGACGCCGAAAATCGCATTCTTTCGGTCAATCGAGCCTTCATCGATATCACGGGTTACGCCGCCGAGGAGGTGACCGGTCAAGCGCCGCAGCTGCTGGCCTCGGGGCGGCACGACCGCGCTTTCTTTCAAGCCATGTGGCACGCCGTGGTGACCGAAGGCCACTGGCAGGGAGAAGTCTGGAACCGGCGCAAGAACGGTGAGGTTTACCCCGAGTGGCTGGGGATCACGGCGGTGTATGATGCGCGGGGACAGCTCACGCACTACGTGGGGATTTTCAGCGATCTCAGCGAACGCAAGGCCACCGCCGACAAGATCGAATTCCTCGCCCATCACGATCCCCTGACCGCGCTGCCCAATCGCGTGCTGTTTTACGACCGGCTGGAGCAGGCGCTGACCCAGGCCGAGCGGCAGCGCACCGCCGTGGCTTTGCTGGTCCTCGACCTCGACCGGTTCAAGCTGGTCAACGACTCCCTGGGACACGAGCTGGGCGATCAATTATTGCAAATGGTGGCGATGCGGTTGCACCAGCACGTGCGCGAGACGGACACGGTCAGCCGCCAGGGCAGCGATGAATTTCTGATGTTGCTGCCCGAAACCGGGGTGGAAGGCGCTGATCGGGTGGTGGGCAATTTGCTGCAATGCTTCCAAAACGAGCCTTTTAAAATCGCCGACCATGCCTTGAACATCACCGCCAGCATCGGGGTCACCCTGTATCCCACCCACGGGCGCAACAGCGACAGCCTGCTCAAGCAGGCCGGCATCGCGCTCGACTACGCCAAGAACGGCGGCGGTAATACCTACCGTTTCTTCACCGCGTCGATGAATGTCAACACGCTCGAACGCCTGCATCTGGAGACCAGCTTGCGGCTGGCCCTGGAGCGCGGCGAGTTCGTGCTGTATTACCAACCGCAATTCTCCATGGCCAGCGGCCTGATCGGAGGCGCCGAGGCGTTGTTGCGCTGGCAGCATCCCGAATGGGGTCTGGTGGCGCCCGGCCGCTTCATCCCGGTGGCCGAGGACAGCGGCCTGATCGTGCCGATCGGGGAATGGGTGCTGCGGGAAGCGTGCCGTCAGGCGCGGGTTTGGCAGGATGCGGGGCTGAGGCCGATCACGGTCGCGGTCAATCTGTCCGCCTTGCAGTTCAAACGGTCCGATCTCTTGGCCACGGTGACCCAGGCTTTGACGGAAAGCGGGTTGGAGCCCGGCTACCTGGAATTGGAGCTCACCGAATCCATCCTGATCCAGGATGTCGACAGCGCTCTCAAAGTCGTGCAGCAGATGCGGTCGATGGGGTTGAAGCTGTCGATCGACGACTTCGGGACCGGCTATTCCAGCCTCAGCTACCTGCAAAAACTGGCCGTGCACAAGCTCAAGATCGACCAGTCGTTCATCCGGGGGCTGGCGGGCAACGATACCGACAGCGCGGCCATCATCCGCGCCATCATTCAAATGGCCCACAGCCTGAAACTGCTGACGGTGGCCGAAGGGGTGGAGAGCGGCCAGCAACTCAGTTTTCTGCGCCACCACCGCTGCGACGAGATGCAGGGGTACTATCTGGGCCGGCCGATGCCGGCGGCCGAATTTGCCGCATGGCTGGCCGAACCGGCGCACCTGGCGCTGGCGTGATTGCGGCGGGCGCCAGGATGTGGTGAAGTACTTCGGCCCGGCGGAGTCGGTCTGTACCGGTGCTTGGCGGCCTCGATCGGCCGGTCATCGCGGGCCAACGTCGACTCGGCCGGACGAGGTTTCATGGCCGGAGGTTTTGAGCCGCCCTTTGTCCCTTAGCGCTCCCGCCCGCGCCCGCATCCTTCCAACTCAGGTCATTTTTTTGCATGTCAGCCCTCATCGAACGCTTTGACGATTTAGCGCTTTCTCCCGCGTTGCTCGAAACCCTTAAAGGCATCGGTTACGAAGCCCCGTCGCCGATCCAGGCCGCCGCCATTCCGCTGTTGCTCGAAGGCCGCGATGTGCTGGGGCAAGCGCAGACCGGAACCGGCAAGACCGCCGCATTCGCCTTGCCGGTGCTGGAAAAACTGGAGTTGGCCGACCGGCGCCCGCAGGCGCTGGTGCTGACCCCGACCCGCGAGCTGGCGATCCAGGTCGCCGAAGCCTTTCAGGGTTACGCCCGCCACTTGCCGGGCTTTCACGTGCTGCCCATCTACGGCGGGCAGAGCATGGGCATCCAACTGCGCCACCTGCGGCGCGGCGTACACGTCGTGGTCGGGACGCCGGGGCGGGTGATGGACCATCTGCGGCGGGAAACGCTGTCGCTGGCCGGGTTGCGCACCGTGGTGCTGGACGAGGCCGATGAAATGCTGCGGATGGGTTTCATCGACGATGTGGACTGGATCCTCGAACAGACCCCGGCGGAGCGGCAGATCGCGTTGTTTTCGGCCACCATGCCCGAACCGATCCGCCGCGTGGCGCACCGCCATCTGCGCGACCCTCGGGAAGTGAAGATCAAGGCCGGCACCGCCACCGTCGCCACCGTCCGCCAGCGCTACTGTCAGGTCGGGCCGCAGCACAAACTGGATGCCCTGACCCGCGTGCTGGAGGTCGAGGACGCCGATGCCGTGCTGATTTTCGTGCGCACCAAGGTCGCGGCGACCGAATTGGCGGAGCGGCTGGAAGCGCGGGGCTATCCCAGCGCCGCCTTGCACGGCGACATGACCCAGATCTTACGCGAAAAAACCATCGAGCAGTTGCGCGGCGGCGGTCTCGACATCCTGGTCGCCACCGATGTGGCGGCGCGCGGGCTCGACGTGCAGCGGATCAGCCACGTCATCAATTACGACATTCCCTACGATACCGAGGCTTACGTGCACCGCATCGGTCGAACCGCCCGAGCGGGCCGCACCGGCGACGCCATTCTGTTCGTCGTGCCCCGCGAACTGCGGATGTTGCGCGCCATCGAAAAGGCCACCCGGCAACCCATCGAACGAATGCAACTGCCGACCCAGGAAACGATCACCGGTCACCGACTGGCCCAGTTCAAGCAGCAAGTCGGGGAGATTTTTGCCTCTCAGGAGCTGGGTTTCTTCCAGCAGATCGTCGCGGAAATCGAACGGGAACAGGACATCAGCGCGCCCGACATCGCCGCCGCGCTGACTTGGCTGGCGCAGCGCGACCGGCCGTTTCAGTTCGAGGACACCATTCCCAGCGAGGTGGAACGAGCGCCCGCCCGCCCGGAGCGGGAGACCAAGCCCAGCGTCAGGAACGAGCGTCCGGCAAGGGGCTCTGCCCGGGAACCGGCCGATTTCGACAAGGTGCGTTACCGGCTGGAAGTCGGCCACCAGCACGGCGCGACCCCGCAAAACATCGTGGG
>DPWB01000210.1:0-1584 GCA_003527885.1 Candidatus Competibacteraceae bacterium | reverse complement strand
ATCGAAAGCCGCTACATCGGCCGCATCGAAATTCACGAGGATTACAGCACGGTGGATTTGCCCGATGGAATGCCCAAGGAAATTTTCCAACACCTCAAGAAAGTTCGGGTGCGACAACACCCGTTGAACATCAGCCGCTTCGATGGCTTGGACGCCGGCGCCCCGCGCAAGCCTCCCAGACGGACGGTCGCGGAAAAACGGACGGCGGCGGGCGCCGCGGAGGGCTTACCGGCCAGGAAAGCCAGGAAGCGGAATTCTTGAAGCCGATAGTCCGTTTTTGAAGTCGTTCACGGGAGCACCCGACATGCTGACGGTTTACGGTTGTCCGAATACCCGGTCCACCCGGGTGGTGTGGGCGCTGGAGGAAGCGGGCGCCGATTACGAATACGTGCCGATCGATCTACGCGCCGGCGCCGGGTTGCGGCCCGATTATCTGGCGCTCAACATCGGCGGCAAGGTGCCCACGTTGGTGGACAGCGGCTTCGTGCTCACCGAATCCGCCGCGATCTGCACGTACATCGGCGACCGGTTTGCGCAGGCAAAGCTGGTGCCGCTGGCGGGGACCAGAGAGCGCGCCAGTTACAACCAGTGGTGCTATTTCGCGCTGAGCGAACTGGAGCAGCCGTTGTGGACTCTCGCCAAGCACCGCTTTGCCTTGCCGAAACACTACCGGGTTCCCGCCGTCCTGGACACCGCCCGCTGGGAATTCGCTGCGGCGATCCAAGTGCTGGCGGCGGGGCTCGGCCAGCATTCCTTCATCGTCGACGAGCGCTTCAGCGCGGCCGATATCCTGATCGGCCATACGCTGGCCTGGGCGCGGGCGTTCGAGCTGCCCCTGGAGCAGGACAACCTCCAGACCTACGCCGCGCGCTTGTGGGACCGTCCCGCCTTGGCCAGGGCCAAGCGGCGGGAGCGGGCCGAGAGCGGTTTGCCGGATTGAAGGGCCGGCTGTGAAGGTGCTGGCGCTCGATACCTCGACCGACGCCTGTTCCGCCGCCGTGTGGGTGGGCGGCAGCATCCTGGAACGCTACGGACTGGCCCCGCGCCGTCACGCGGCTTTGATCTTGCCGATGATCGAGGCGGTGCTGGCGGAGGCCGGGCTGGCGGTCGGGCAATTGGACGCCGTCGCCTTCGGCCGGGGGCCGGGGGCTTTCACCGGCGTGCGGGTGGCGGCCGGCGTCGCCCAAGGCATCGCTTTCGCCGCCGGTTTGCCGGTGGTCCCGATATCCACCTTGGCTGCAATGGCGCTGGGCGCGGGCCGGGAAACGGGCCACGCCCAGCTTGCGGTGGCGCTGGACGCCCGGATGGGCGAAGTCTACTGGGGAACGTATATCGCGGCCGGCGCGGCGGTCGAACCCTTGGGCGAGGAGCGCGTTTGCGCGCCGGCCGCGGTGTCCGCGCCGCCGGGCAACTGGTTCGGGGTCGGCAGTGGCTGGGGCGTTTACCCGGCCATTTTGGCCCGTCGGCTAACGGTGAACGGCTGGTCGAGCGAGCGCCTGCCGCACGCGGGCGACATCGCCCGGTTGGCCGCCGACCCGCGCCGGCGGGGGGCGGGGGGGGGGGGGGGGCTGGGGGGGGCGGCGG
>DPWB01000334.1:14743-15705 GCA_003527885.1 Candidatus Competibacteraceae bacterium | reverse complement strand
GAACACCTTGACGATGATTTCCCAGGGGCTGGCACCGTCCATGATCGCCGCCTCCTCCAGTTCCTTGGGCAGATCGCGCATGAAGGTGGTCAGCACCCACACGGTGAACGGCAAGGTGAAGATCATGTAGGAAATCACTAACCCTAACAGGTTGTTGTATAAACCCAGGCCCCGAATCAGCTCAAACATGCCCGACAACACCGCCACTTGCGGAAACATCGACACACCCAGCACGGTCAGCAACAGCACTCCCCGGCCCCGGAATTGCACCCGTCCCAGGGCGAACGCCGCCGTCACCCCGAAAAACAGCGACAGCGCCACCACCGCGAACGACACCAGCACCGAGTTGAACAGGTTATGGGCGAAGGGCTGTTCCCGGAACACCGAGACGTAGTTATCCCAGTTCCAGGTGGTGGGAAAATATTCGATGCTGAACAACTGCGAGCCCGCTTTGAGCGAGGTGACGATGGCGTAGTAGAACGGAAACACCGAATACAGGATGATCGCCGCCACCAACAGGTAAAAACCGACCCAACCGAGGATGCGTTTCATGGCTTACCTCCCGTCAAAACGGACGCGGCCGAAGGCCATGTACAGCACCACGCACAAGCCCACGGTCAAAAACAACAAAGTCGAAGCCGCCGAGCCGTAACCGACCGACTGGAAATCCACCAGTTGCTGGCGGGCGTAGACCGACATCGACATGGTGTCCTTGCTGTTGGAGGTCAGCACGTAGATCAGGTCGAAGATGCGCAGGGCGTCGAGCAAGCGGAAGATCACCGCTACCATCAGCGCCGGCTTGATCAGCGGCAAGGTGACCTGGAAGAACACCCGCACCGGGTGGATGCCGTCGACCCGCGCCGCCTCGTAGCAGTCGGTGGGCAGCATCTGCAAAGCCGCCAGTATCAGCAGCGCCATGAACGGCGTGGTTTTCCAGACATCGACCATGATCACCGCCGTCA
>DPWB01000334.1:0-14467 GCA_003527885.1 Candidatus Competibacteraceae bacterium | reverse complement strand
GATGCCGAACTGGTCGTGCATCATCCAACCCCACATCTTGGCCGAGACGATGGTCGGGATCGCCCAGGGGATCAGCACCGCCGCCCGCACCAAGCTGCGGCCCGGAAACGAGGCGTTGAGCACCAGGGCGACCACCATCCCCAGAATGGTTTCCAGGGTGACGGAAACCACCGAAAACTTCAGCGTGTTCCAAACGGCGTTCCACCACTCGCCATCGGCCAGCACGCCGTACCACTCGCCGTCGTTGTAAGCGAGATAGTTTTCGAAGCCGATGAATTTAGCGTTGCTCAAATCCGACAGATTGGCGTCGGTGAAGCTGAACCAGATGGTGCGAAACAGCGGCCAGCCAGCCACCATCACCAGCAGGATCAGCATCGGGGTCAGAAACAGCCACGCCGCCCGCACGCGGCTGCGCGTGAGTTGGGATTTTTGCGCTGGAGTCGCGATGTTGGCCACGCTGGCCGCGCGGTCGCCGAGTTCGGCTGCTGCGGTCGCCATGAGAACCCCCTTGTGAACGGCTTGAACGTTAGCGGGCGGCGGAGCGCGCGGATGCCTCGCTCCGCCGGGCGCGATGCCGGATATTTACCACTTACCGCCGCGACTCATGCGCTTGAGCGATGCCTCCAATTGCGCCAAGCTGGCGTCGGCCTTGGCCTTGCCGGAGAGCACGGCGTAGACCGCATTCCAGAATTCGTTGCTGACTTGGTTGTACTTGGCGCCGGTGACGGTGGACGGGCGCGCGACCGCGTTGACGAAGGTGTCGTACAGCTCGCCCATGAACGGCGCGGCGGCCAGGATTTCGGAATCCTTGTAGAGGCTTTCGATGGTCGGGTTGTAGGCGCCCTTGACGGCGCGGCGTTTCTGCTCCTCGGCGCTGGTCAGGTACATCACCAAATCGGCGGCCAGCTCCTTGTTTTTCGAGTACTTGGACACGGAAAGTTGCCAGCCGCCCAGGGTGGCGGCGCTGCGCCCGTCCGCGCCGCCTTTCGGCAGCGCGCTCACGCCGATCTTGCCTTTGATGGCGCTTTCTGGCCCTTGAGCGAGCGACCAGGCGTAAGGCCAGTTGCGCATGAACACGGCGTTGCCGGACTGGAACACGCCGCGCGCTTCTTCCTCGGTATAGTTCAGCACGCCCTCGGGCGAGATGTTCTTGACCCAGCCGCCGGCGGTGGTGAGGGCGGCGACGGCTTGCGGGTTGTTGATGGTGATTTTGCCGTCTTTATCGACCACGGTGCCGCCGTTGTAACTGGCCACCCATTCCAGGGCGTTGCAGGTCAGGCCCTCGTAAGCCCGGCCCTGCCAGACGAAGCCCCACATCTTGTCGTTGCCCGCCGCCCGTTCGGCGTCCTGAATTTTCTTGGCGATATCGGTCAGTTCCTGCCAGGTTTGCGGCGGTTTCGCGCCGTGTTTTTCCAGCAAATCCTTACGGTAATAGAGCAGGCCGGCGTCGATGAACCAGGGCATGGCGACCAGCTTGCCGTCGACGGTGTTATTTTGAATGCTGGCGGCGAAATGGGTCTTCACCGCGTCCTTGGCGAACGGGGCGAGGTCGATGAAATGGTTGGCCAGCGTGCCGGGCCATACCACGTCGATCTGAAACACGTCGATGTCAGGCGCGCCCGCCGCCAGCAATTGCTGGTACAGAGCCAGCCGTTCGGTGGCGGAATTAGGCGTCGAGACCAGATTGATTTCATTGCCGGTTTTCTTGGCCCACGCTTCGCTGCCGGTCTTGCAGAACTCGTATTCCTGGCCGACCGCGCCACAGGAGATCGAAATCTTGGCGGCGTTGACCGCGCCGGCGGCGCACAGGGCCGCGCCGAACATCACGGAAGCAAAGAATCTAACGGGTTTGGCGGTTCTCATGATCGTCCTCACTGTGGTTGTCCGGGTTAGTTACAGACGGCTCTCGCGAATGGTTCCCGAAATTCAATAGCCTGATGGCGGCGGTTTAACTCCTCGATTCGAATGCTGTTATTGAGTATGGTCGCCCGTCGGCGGTTTCGCAGCGGGCCCGGTCAAAAACATCGCTTCTCATCCGCCCGTATAGGGTTGCTTCCGGCTTGCCAAGCCATTACTCCAACAGCGGATCGCCGATCCCGTCGCCGTCGCCGTCGCCGTCGCAAAAACTGCGGGATAAATCTGATAGGCGACGCTTTCCTCACACCAAGCCCGGTTCATCGCGGCGTTCCCTGAAGGATGGGCGGCGGGGCGAGGGATGGCCGCGGCCAGAATTTCCCTCATTTCCCCGAAGACCGGATTGGCCTTCTATCGGGGCGGGGTCGTCGTAAAGCTCGGCCAACGTGGGGAATTGCGACAGTCCGACCGCCCGCTGCGTCTGCACCTCCGGCCCGATCATCACATAGAGCACCACGCCTGGGGGCTGTTGATCGAGATTTTACCGTCGGCCCGACGGTGCTGCGAGTGCCGTCCACCACTGACACTTACGTTGCTGGAAACGGTAAAATGTGCTTTTTCGCCGACGCACAGGAGCGCACCCCATGAAATACTTGGCCGGAACCATCGCCGACGTGATCGAAAACGGCGCCCTCGCTACCCTGGTCCTGGATACCGGCCACCAGCGCCACCACCTGCAAGCCGACGCCCGTTCGCTCACCGAGGGCCTGACCACACTCTTCGGCGCCGACTGGATCGGCAAAGCCGTCGCCGCGCAATGCGAAGGCGATACCCTCACCAGTATCGAAATTCCCGGCGCGCCACCCAATTACGCCATCTAAGGCTTTGAAGCCCGGCAAACCGCCGGCCTCACCGCGCCACCGTCTCAAACGCCTCCCAACCGCCACCCGAAACACCCAGCACTCAACGCCAGCGTCGCCAGCGTGACCGGCACGCCCGCGCGGCCGCGGGTGCGCCAATCGATGCGGATGCCGCGCCGCGCCGCGCCGCCGCATCGGCCACGATCAGATTGGCGATGCTGCCCACCAGCGCGATGGTCCCCAGCAACGCGCCCGGTCCGGCCGATCTGCAAGAACGGCGGACCGCCGAGAATCATCCCCGGATAAACCACAAGAAAAACCATCAGCGTGACCGTCACGCGCCGGCCTTTTCCAACCGTGTCGCCCTCATTCGGAAACGATTTTCAGCAGCCGCCCGCCGGCATAATCGGTCAGATACAGCTCGCCGGCCTCATCCTCGCCGAAACTGGAAATCAGCACCGACGAGGCCAGCACCTCCTCATTGACCCACGCGCCGCCTTCCGGCCGGGCCGCCCAAATCCGCCCGCTGATGAAATCGCCATACACGTAGCGCCCCGCTAACTCCGGCACCTGCGAACCGCGATAAACGTAACCGCCGGTGACGGACTCGCCCAAACCATGATCGTATTCCAGCACCGGCGGCGTCAGGGCGCCATCGTCGCAAGCGCCGGGCGGATTGAAACAATGTCGCCCTTCCATCCGTCGCCAGCCGTAATTCAGTCCGCCGGGGCCAGCGGCCGGCTGGAAGTTGACCTCCTCCCACTGGTCCTGACCGACATCGGCGATATACAAATCCCCGGTCGCCCGGTCGAAGCTGAACCGCCACGGGTTGCGCAGGCCCACCGCCCAAATTTCCGGGCGGATGTCGGTCCGGTTCGCAAAAGGATTGCTGGCGGGAATGCCGTAGGGTGGTTGGTTCACATCGATCCGCAGCAGCTTGCCCAGCAGCGACCCGCCATCCTGCGCCCGATTCTCGGGATCGCCGCCGCTGCCGCCGTCGCCCGTGCCGATGTAAAGAAAACCGTCTGGCCCGAACTGCAACTGACCGCCGTTGTGATTGGCGTAAGGTTGCGCCACGCTCAGCACCAACCGCTCGCCGCGCGCCAGCGCGACGTTCGGCGCCCGCCGGGCCGCGCGGAACCGCGAAACCACGGTATTGCCCGCCAGATCGGTATAGTTGACGAAAAACCACCGGTTGCTGGCGAAGCCGGGATGAAAAGCCACGCTGAGCAGCCCGCGCTCGCCGCCGCTCGCCACCCGGTCACGAATATCCAAAAATGGCCTCGGCAATAGCTGCCGGCCGTCGAAAATCACCACCCGCCCCTCCTGCAAGGTAACGAACAGGCGCCCGCTGCCGTCGCCGGCGTGCGTGACCGCCAGCGGCTGGCTCAAACCGCTCGCCACCTCCCGCAGCGCCACCCGCGCCTGAGCGCCCGGCAGCCACGCCCACAGCAGCGCAATACCCAGCAACCCGCACCACCACCTGCTCGAACGGCCACGGTAAGGCATGACGGTCTCCTCTCGTTGCGATAATCTTGTCAGCAGTGCTCTCGCGCGGCCTACCCTTCGCCTCGCCCGAAGCATCCGGGCCGCCGCGCACCGTCAAAGCATGGCCTCTCTTTCAAAATCGTCAAACCCTGCCCGCCGGGAAACGCTCATGACCGCCGATGTTATCTCCGACCGCGCGCCGCTCGACCGGCCGGACGTTCTGGCCTGTCTGTTCCATCCGCGTCGCGGCTTCGCGGGGCCGCCCTCGGCGGGCAGCCGCGATCTCGCCGTTCCGGTCGCTGAAGGGGTCACCATCGGAGCGCGCTTTCATTCGGCCGATCCCGCCGCCAGCACGATCCTGTTCTTCCACGGCAACGGCGAAATCGTGCAGGACTACGACGACATCGGCGCGCTGTACGTCGAGCGCGGCCTCAACTTTCTGGCGGTCGACTATCGCGGCTACGGCCAATCCACCGGCTGGCCCACCGCCTCGACCCTGCTGGCCGACAGTTGCGCCATCCTCGATTTCGTTGCCGACTGGCTGCGCCGGGCCGGATCGACCGGGCCGCTGCTGGTCATGGGCCGTTCCCTGGGCAGCGCCTCGGCCCTGGAGTTGACCTTGCGCCGCCCTGCGATGATCGCCGGGCTCATCCTGGAAAGCGCCTTCGCCCACACCGGCCCACTGTTGCGCCGGATCGGCGTCAACCTCGCCGCCCTGCCCGATTTTTCCGAGGATCACGGGTTTCGCCAGCTCGACAAAATCCGCGCCTTCGCCAAACCCACCCTGGTCATCCACGCCGAGCGCGACCATCTCATTCCCTTCAGCGACGGCCAGACCCTGTATGATGCCAGCCCCGCCCCCGACAAGCATTTGCTGAAAATACCCCGCGCCGACCACAACACCATTTTCGCGGTCGGTTTGCGCCCGTACCTGGACTCGGTACAAAGTTTTGCCGACCCGTTGCGGTTCGTCTCGCGCGATAGCTAACTGTCACGTCTGGATTACTGATCGAGATCAAGGCAAAATGTTGGTTTCTCCGGTAACACACCGCCATTACGGAACAGAGACCATGCTCGAACTCAAGGTTGAAGTCGATCCCGCTGACGTCGGATTCGACCCCAAGCGCCTCGCCCGGATCGACGCCCATTTCTCCCGCTACGTGGACGATGGCCGCCTGCCCGGTTGGCTGATCGCGGTCAGCCGGCGCGGCAAGGTCGCCTATCTCGGCGCGGGCGGCCAGCGGGATATGGAAAACGGCAAGCCCGTCGAGCGCGACACCTTGTTTCGCATCTACTCGATGACCAAACCCATCACCGCCGTGGCCGCGATGATGCTGTACGAGGAAGGCGCTTTCGAGCTCAAGGACCCGGTCAGCCGCTTCATCCCGTCCTTCGCCGACACCCGCGTCTATCGCGGTGGATCGGCCTTGAAACCGGTCACCGAAACCCTTAAAGAACCGATAAAAATCTGGCATTTGTTGACTCACACCGCCGGCCTCAGCTACGGCTTTCACCACGCTCACCCCGTCGATACCCTCTACCGGGCCGCCGGCTTCGAATGGGGTCCGCCGAACGGCACCGACCTGGCCGCCTGCTGCGAGCGTTGGGCGGAGCTACCCCTGCTGTTCCAACCCGGTACGGAGTGGAACTACTCGGTGGCGAGCGACGTGCTGGGCCGGGTGATCGAAGTCATATCCGGCATAAAGCTCGACCAGTTTTTCGAGGAACGGATTTTTCAGCCACTGGGAATGCGCGACACCCGCTTTTGGGTGGAAAATACCGACCGGCTGGCCGCGTTCTATTCGCCGCAGCCCAGCACGCTGCAAGCGGTCCGCAACAACGCCATGGACCGGGTCGGCCGGGAGCGCCCCGCTTGCTGCCTGGGCGGCGACGGGCTGGTATCGACCGCCGCCGACTATCACCGCTTCACTCAAATGCTGTTGCGGGGCGGCGAGTTGGATGGGGTCCGGTTGCTGGGCAACCGGACCCTGCGCTACATGACCCGCAACCACCTGCCCGGCGGGGTCGATCTCGAAACCTTCGGCCGGCCGCTGTTCGCCGAAACCACCTTCGCCGGCGTCGGTTACGGGCTGGGTTTTTCGGTGACGCTCGATCCGGTCGCCAACAAAGTGCTGTCCTCGCCCGGCGAATTCGCCTGGGGCGGCGCGGCCAGCACCGCGTTTTGGGTGGACCCCGCCGAGCAAATCACCGCCCTGCTGTTCACCCAGCTGTTTCCTTCCAGCACCCATCCGCTCCGCCCCCAGCTCCGGCAATTGGTTTATCAGGCGCTGGTGGATTGACCGGCATGGTCCCGCCGCGATCCGCCGGGCAGGAATTTTGGGCTGGCGTAGGGGCGCTGGCCCCGCTGCTGGTCGGCGTCGCGCCGTTCGGGATGATTTATGGCGTGCTGGCTTTGGCCAGCGGCCTCAGTCCGACGGCGGCGCTGCTGATGTCCTCGATCCTGTTCGCCGGTTCCGCCCAATTCCTGTTCTGCCAGTTGGTCGGCGCCGGGGCGCCGGTTGCGGTCGTGGTCGCCGAGGTCGGTTTGCTGAACCTGCGTCACGCGCTCTACAGCGCCGCGCTGGCCCCCCACCTCGCCCATTTACCGCGCCGCTGGAAACTGGCGCTGGCCTACCTGCTCACCGATGAAGCCTTCGCCGCGATCAGCCGGCGCGAGGCCGCCGGTCAATCCGGCCCGCGCCAGCATTGGTTTTACTTGGGGGCCGGTCTGGCCTTGTGGGGCGGCTGGCAATTAGCCACGGCCGCCGGGGTGCTGCTGGGCGCGCGTTTGCCGGCCGGCTGGCCGCTCGATTTTGCCTTGCCGCTGACCTTCATCGCCATCGTGGTGCCGCTGGTCCGGGATCGGGCGATGCTGCTGGCGGCGGCTGTCGCCGGCCTTATCGCCTTGACGGCCGCCGGACTGCCGTTCAAGTTGGGCCTGCTGGCAGCGGCGCTGGCGGGGATGGCGGCCGGTTGGTGGGCCGTGGAGAAAATTCGTTGAGCGTCTGGTTGACGATGGTGGTTTGTGGCCTATTGACCTTCGCCTTGCGGCTGTCATTCATCGCCGCCGAAGGCCGGGTGATCTTTCCCCGCTGGTTTCGGGTGGTGCTGCCGTTCGTGCCGGTCGCCACGTTGACCGCGCTGGTGGCCCCCGACCTGCTGATGCCGCACGGCGCGCTATGGTTGTCTTGGAGCAATGCGCGGCTGATGGCCGGGCTGGTCGCCATCGCCATCGCCGCCGTCACGCGCAGCGTGCTGTGGACCTTGCTCGGGGGATTTGCGGCCCTGGCGCTGGGGTCTGCGGCAATGGGCTGACGGCCGCCCTATCCGGCCGTTCGGCCAGCGCCGAGAGCGACTCCGGCCCGGAAGGGACGGCCGGCGAAGGTTCATGCCTTGAATGGGGCATATCGGCCCCAAAACCGGCTTCTCGAGCCGCTTTTGGAAGGGTAATTTTTTCCTTGAGACCTTGCGTCAAGCAGGATCGCTAGCTTAGATCATGGTATGGCCTTCTCTAAATGTCCTGACTACCAGTAAAGATTTTTCTTGACTTTGAATTGTAATCGATTACATTTTAATTGACTTCATATTGCCACCAATTATGGAGATAATCATGAAAACGATTACTAAATCTTGCATTCGGCTCGACGCCAGAGCGGCCAACAAGGAAGACGCGATCCGGCAGGCCGGCCAACTGCTGGCGGACGCCGGTTATATCCAACCCGCCTACATCGGCAGTCTGCTCAAGCGCGAGCAGGTCGCCAACACCTTTCTCGGCAGCGGCGTCGCCATCCCGCACGGCATGATCGACGACCGCCACCTGATCCAGCACACCGGCATCGCCATCCTGCAACTGCCGGAAGGCGTGGAATGGAACGAAGGCCAGAAGGTTTATTTGGTGGTCGCCATTGCCGCCCAGTCCGACGAACACATCAGCCTGCTGCGCCGGCTCACCCGCCTGATGCAGCAACCCGACGCCATCGACGCCCTGGTGCACGCCGACAACCCGCTGGTGCTGATGACCGCGCTGGGCGATACGCCCGCTCCGAGCGCCGCGCCGGAACCGGCCGCCGCGCCGCCGTGGCCGGCCGACGCCGAGGCGAGCTGGACCGTGGACTATCCCAACGGCCTGCACGCCCGCCCGGCCAGCAAGTGGGTCGAAACCGCCAAGCGCTTTTCTTGCGAGTTCAGGGTTTACAAGGACGCCGAATTCGCCGACGCCAAGACCCTGACCGACCTGCTCGCCCTGGGCGTGACCCACGGCTCTGGCTTGCGGCTCGCCGCGCGCGGCCCCGATGCCCAACGCGCCCTGAACGCCTTGGTCGAGACCGTGCGCGGTTTGTCCGCCATCGAGCAGGCCGACGCCGAGCGCGCCCGCCAAAACGCCCAGGCCGCCCGCAAGACCAAGCCCGAATGGACGCCGACCGGCGGGCCGCGCACGCTGTACGGGCTTGCGGCCAGCCCAGGGTTGGCGGTCGGCAAGCTGGTGCGCCACGTCTCCCAAAAAATCGACGTTAGCGATCAGCCCGGCGATGTGGTGGCCGAGGGTGAAGCGTTGGAGCAGGCACTGCTGGCGGTGCGCGCCGAGCGCGAGGAATTGGAAGGCCGCCCCCGCCAGCGCCTGAGCGCCGCCGAGGCCGCCATCTTCGCCGCCCAGCGCGAACTGCTGGCCGACCCGGTGCTGACCCGCGACGCGCTGACCACCATCATGCAAGGCCACGGCGCGGCGTGGTCCTGGCAGCGGGCGCTGCAAGCGCGCATCGAAAAACTGCAAAAGATCGACGATCCCCTACTGGCCGCCCGCGCGGTGGATTTGCGCGATGTCGGCGAACGGGTGTTGGCCCAACTGCTCGGGTTGGAGCGCAAACACATCCACCTGACCGAACCGTCGATCCTGGCGGCGGAAGACCTCACGCCGTCCGACACCCTGCACCTCGACACCCGCCATGTGGTGGGGTTGGCGACCAGCGCCGGCGGCCCGACTTCGCACACCGCCATCCTGGCCCGCACCTTGGGCTTTCCCGCCATCGTGGCGGCCGGTCCGGCCTTGCTGGCCGCCCCCGACGGCGGTACGGCGGTGCTCGACGGCGGCGCGGGCTGCTTGTATCTGGACGTGAGCGAGGCCGACCAGAAGAGTGTCGCCGAAGTGATCGCCCGCCAGACCGCCGCCCGCGAAAGCTTGCGCGCGGCCCGCCATCTGCCGGCCACCACCACCGACGGCCACACCGTCGAAATCGCCGCCAACGTCGCCAACCCGAAGCAGGCGGCGGCGGCGCTGGAGGCCGGAGCGGAAGGCATTGGCCTGATGCGCACCGAATTCCTTTATCTGGAGCGCGACACCGCCCCGACCGAGGAAGAGCAGTATCAGGTCTACCGGGAAATGGTCGAGGTCATGGCCGGCAAACGGCTGATCATCCGCGCGCTGGACATCGGCGGCGACAAGCAGGTGCCTTACCTCAATCTGCCGCGCGAGGAAAACCCGTTCCTCGGGGTGCGCGGGGCGCGCTTGCTGCTGCAACGGCAAGATTTACTCTACGGGCAGTTGCGGGCGCTGTATCGCGCCGCCCAGCACGGCCCGCTGTGGATCATGTTCCCGATGGTCACCCACGTCGGCGAGATCGAAGCCCTGCGCGGCCACTGCGAACTGGCCCGCGAACAGGTCAAGGGGCCGGAGGTGAAACTCGGCATCATGGTCGAAATTCCGGCGGTGGCGGTGATGGCCGACCGCTTTGCGCCGCTGGTCGATTTCTTCTCGATCGGCACCAACGACCTAACCCAGTACGCGCTGGCGGTGGACCGCCAGCACCCCGAACTGGCCGCTCAGGCCGACAGCCTGCATCCGGCCGTGCTTTCTCTCATCGACGCCACCGTGCGCGGCGCGCAAGCCGGCGGCCGAGCCACCGGCGGCGGCTGGGTCGGGGTGTGTGGCGGCCTGGCGGGCGATCCGCTGGGCGCGCGCATCCTGACCGGCCTCGGCGTGGATGAATTGAGCATGAGCGCCCAGGACATCGCCCCGGTGAAAGCCGCGCTGCGCAATGACTCGCGCGCCGCGATGCAGGAGCTGGCCCGGCGCGCGCTGTGCGTCCGCACCGCCGAGGAGGTCCGCGCCCTATGAACCCCTTAAACCCGTTCGCCGCCTCGCCCCAGGTCGTCACCGTCGCCCTGAATCCCGCACTCGATCAGACCATCGAAGTCGCCGGCATCAAGCTCGGCGAGGTCAACCGTGCGCTACGGATGCAAGTCGATGTCGGCGGCAAGGCGGTCAACGTCGCCTCCTGCCTGTCCGACTTTGGCGTCAGCACCGCCGTCACCGGCCAGATCGGCCGCGATAACGCCGCGCTGTTCGAGGAACTGTTCCAGCGCAAGAAGATCGCCAACCACTGCCACTATCTCGATGGCCTGACCCGGATCAACTCCAAGCTGGTCGATACCGTCAGCGGCGACACCACCGACCTCAACATGCCGGGGCCGGAATTGACCCCGGACAGCGCCAGGGACTTGCTTGAGCAGGTGTTGCGCCGGCTCGATCAACTGGCCGGCCAAGTCCAATGGGTGGTGCTGTCGGGCAGCCTGCCGCCGGGGATGCCGGCGGACGCCTACGCCGCCATCACCCGAAAGGCGCAGGCCGCCGGCGGTTCGGTGGTGCTGGACACCAGCGGCGCGCCGCTGCGGGCGGCGCTGGCGGCCGGCCCCAAGATCGTCAAGCCCAATCGCCACGAACTGGCCGAACTGGTCGGTCGGCCGCTCGACACGCTGGAAGCGCTGATCGCCACCGGCCGGGAACTGTTGGTTGCCTCGCCAGGACCGGATTGGGTGGTGGTGTCGATGGGCGGCGATGGCGCACTGTTCCTCGACCGCGAGCAAGCCTTGCGAGCGCTGCCGGCGCGGGTCAACGTGAGCAGCACCGTCGGCGCGGGCGACGCCATGGTGGCCGGGCTGGTGGCGGCGCGGCTGGAAGGCTTGAACCTAGCCGACACCGCCCGGCTGGCGACCGCTTTCGCCGCCGCCAAGCTGACCCGGCTGGGGCCGCATCTGCCGCGACCGGCCGAAGTCCGCGCGCTGGCCCAGCAAATCAGCGTGTCACCGGTCGGCTAATCCGCCCCCCGAACCGGACTCGAAACCTACATATAACAGACCCATAAGGAGCATCGAACATGGCAAAAATCGTTGCCGTCACTTCCTGCCCGACCGGCATCGCCCATACCATCATGGCGGCCGAAGGGTTGGAGCAAGCCGCCAAAAAACTGGGCCACGAGATCCAGGTCGAGACCCAAGGCTCGGTCGGAACCCGCAACACCTTGTCCGACGACACCATCGCCGCCGCCAACGTGGTCATCATCGCCGCTGATACGCGGGTCGATACCGTCCGTTTCATCGGCAAGCCGGTTTATGAAAGCGCCACCGAGCCGGCGATCCGCGACGGCGCCGCCGTCATCCGAGCGGCGCTCGCCAGCGTAGCCGCCACGCCGGCCGCCACGCCGGCCGCGAAGAACTTGAACATTGTCGGCATCACATCCTGCCCGACCGGCATCGCCCACACTTTCATGGCCGCCGAAGGGCTGGAGCAAGGCGCGAAGAACCTGGGCCACACGGTCAAGGTCGAAACCCAAGGCTCGGTCGGGGCCAAGAACAACCTGACCGCCGAGGACATCGCGGCGGCGGATCTGGTCATCATCGCCGCCGACACCCAGGTCGACAAGACCCGCTTCGCCGGCAAACGACTTTACGAGGCCAGCACCAAGGCGGCGATTCACGACGGGGCCGAACTGGTACGCAAGGCCATCGCCGAGGCCACGGTGGCGGGCGCCGCGACGACGGCCAAGCTCACTCCCGAAGAGCAGGTTCAGCAGGCCAAGGCCCAGCAGGCGGCCGCCCGCACCGGCGTCTACAAGCATTTGATGACCGGCGTGTCGTACATGCTGCCGTTCGTCGTGGCGGGTGGCCTGCTCATCGCCATCAGTTTCGCCATGGGCGGCATCAACGTCTACGAGGATGCCAACAAGGGTACCTTGGGTTGGACGCTGTTCCAGATTGGCGCGAAAGCTGGTTTTGCCCTGATGGTGCCGGTGCTGGCCGGCTTCATCGCCTACTCCATCGCCGACCGGCCCGGCATTACGCCCGGCATGATCGGCGGCATGATCGCCAGCGCCATCGGTTCGGGTTTTCTGGGCGGGATCGCCGCCGGTTTCATCGCCGGCTACACCGCCAAATTCCTCAGCGACCATATCCCGCTGCCGCGCACCTTGGCCGGTCTCAAGCCGGTGCTGATCCTGCCGTTGTTCGCGACGTTGATCACCGGCCTGCTGATGTACTACGTGGTGGGTGGGCCGGTCGCCGCCGTACTGGCGACCATCACCGCCTGGCTGAAAGGGATGCAGGGCAGCAGCGCCGCGTTCCTCGGTTTGTTGCTGGGCGCGATGATGGCTTTCGACATGGGCGGCCCGATCAACAAATCGGCTTACGCCTTCGCCACCGGGCTGATCGTCAGCAATATCTACGCGCCGATGGCGGCGGTGATGGCCGCCGGCATGACGCCGCCGCTCGGTCTGGCGCTGGCGACGCTGCTGTTCAAGAACCGCTTCTCGCTGGACGAGCGCGAAGCCGCCGGCGCGACGGCCGTGCTGGGCATCTCGTTTATCACCGAAGGCGCGATTCCCTACGCCGCCAAGGACCCGCTGCGGGTGATTCCGGCGCTGATGATCGGTTCGGCGCTGACCGGCGCGCTGTCGATGCTGTTTGGCTGCGAACTGAAAGTGCCGCACGGTGGCGTGTTCGTGCTGCCGATTCCGAACGCGGTGGTCAATCTCATTCCCTACCTGATCGCCATTCTGGCAGGCACCGTGGCGACCACGGCGGCGTTGTTCTTCCTGAAAAAACCGGTGGAAGTAAAACCGAAGCTCGCTCCCGCCGGCGCGCACTGATTTGGTTGGTTGGTGGCAACGTGGGGCCATGCCCCACGCTTTCCACGGACGGCGTTCACTCCGTCCGTGGTTTTTAAAATCCAGAAATACGGGTGATGGCGTATTCACCGCTGGCCGCCCACTATCAAACTGTTGGACAGTCCTATTGTTACCGGTCACAGCGTGCAAGGTATCTCGCCAATGAAAAATTTCCCGAACGATTTTTTATGGGGCGCGGCGACCGCCGCTTATCAGGTAGAAGGCGCTTACCGACAGGATGGCAAAGGCTTATCCATTTGGGATATTTACTCGCATTTACCGGGAACCACCTATCAAGGCACGAATGGGGATCAGGCAGTCGATCACTATCACCGCTATCGGGAAGATGTGCGGTTGATGGCCGAACTGGGTGTTAAATCCTATCGCTTCTCCATCGCTTGGCCCCGGATTTTTCCCGATGGACAAGGCGAGGTCAATCCGAAAGGCATCGCGTTTTATAGCAGGCTCATCGACGAATTACTGAAATACAAGATCATTCCGGTGGCGACACTTTATCACTGGGATTTACCGCAAGCCTTGCAAGAGCGGGGCGGTTGGGAAAACCGGGAGCTAATCGGGCTGTTCGCTCAGTACGCTAAAACCTGCTTCGAACACTTCGGCGACCGGGTGCGGCATTGGATCACCTTCAACGAAACCATCAATTTCATCATGCTAGGCTATCGGGACGGCCTGCATCCGCCGGGTGTGAAGGATGAAAGACGGGCGGTGAAGGTCTCCCACATCGTCAATCTGGCCCACGCCCAAGCCGTGCTGGACTATCGAAAACTGTGCCGGGAGAACAGGATAGCGGCAGGTCAAATCGGCATCGCCCACGTTCTGCTGCCCGGCTTTCCGATTACGGAAAAACCAGAAGATATCGAGGCTTGCGGCTGGTACGAGGAGATGGATTTTCACTGGTTCTATGACCCCAGCGTGCAGGGTCGCTATCCCGAACGGTTGCTAAGTTATTACCAACATCGTTGCCAAGCGCCGACGGTTCTGGACGGTGACATGGCGCTCATCCAAAGCGCGCCCGTCGATTTCATCGGCATCAATTATTACCAAAGCGCTTTCCTCGCCCATAACCCAGCAGACGGGGTGAGCTTCGCGACGATCAACATCAGCGGCGAAAAAGGCGCGCAAAAAGAAAGCGGTATTCCGGGCCTTTTCAAGCGAGTATTCAATCCCGATGTCGCCTACACGCCGTGGGACTGGTCGATTTACCCGGAGGGCCTTTACCACGGGATGAAACGCATCCGGGATCGCTATGGCGACATCCCGATCATGATTACCGAAAACGGGCTAGGCGATAAAGACCCGATCAGCGCA
>DPWB01000208.1:6666-10478 GCA_003527885.1 Candidatus Competibacteraceae bacterium | reverse complement strand
CTGGCCGATCGGCTGCAAGGTGACCCTGCGGCGCGACCGGATGTACGAGTTTCTGGACCGGCTGGTCAACGTCGCCATCCCGCGCATCCGCGACTTTCGCGGCTTCAGCGCCAAGGCGTTCGACGGCCGGGGCAACTACAGCCTCGGCGTGCGGGAACAAATCATTTTCCCGGAAATCGATTACGACAAAATCGACGCCATCCGCGGCCTCGATATCACCATCACCACCACCGCGCGCACCGACGAAGAGGGCCGCGCGCTGCTGGCGGCGTTCAATTTTCCGTTCAGAAATTAAGGCTTGGAGTCAGAGCGCCATGGCGAAACAGAGTATGATCAACCGCGAAGCCAAGCGGGCGCGCGCCGTCGAACGCTATGCCGCCAAGCGGGCGGAGTTGAAGGAAGCGATTCGCGATCCGGCCACGGACAGCGAACAGCGGCGGGACGCGCAGCGGCAATTGCAGGCTTTGCCGCGCGACGCCAGCCCGGTGCGCTTGCACAACCGCTGCCGGCTGACCGGTCGGCCCCACGGCTTTTATCGCAAATTCGGTTTGGCCCGCAACAAGTTGCGGGAGGCCGCCATGCGCGGCGACGTGCCGGGCCTGCACAAGGCGAGCTGGTGAGCGTCCAACCCGGCGAATTCGATCCAACACTTAAGTTCAGGGCTTGCCCCGCCGCCGGCGGGGTTCCCGCGACTGACCCTTGGAGTAGAGAACCATCATGAGTATGACGGACCCCATCGCGGACATGCTGACGCGTATCCGCAATGCCCAGGCCGCCGCCAAGACCCAGGCGAGTATGCCGTCTTCAAAATTGAAACTGGCCGTCGCCCAGGTCTTGCGCGATGAAGGCTACATCACCGATTTCGCGGTGGCGCTGAACCCGGCCAACCAGCCGGAATTGACCGTCGTGCTGAAATACTTCGAAGGCCGGCCGGTGATCGACCGGATCGAGCGGGTCAGCCGCCCCGGCCGGCGGGTGTTTCGCGGCAAGGATGAGTTGCCCAAGGTGATGAACGGCTTGGGTGTGGCCATCGTCTCCACGCCGCAGGGGTTGATGAGCGACCGCGCGGCGCGGGCGGCCGGTCACGGCGGCGAAGTGCTGTGCGTGGTGGCCTAAGGGAGCAGCGTCATGGCGAGCGTACTCAAGGAAAACAAAATTCGCACCTCGCGGGTCGGTAAAAAACCGGTTCCGGTGCCGGCCGGCGTCACCGCCACCGTCGAGGGCCAGCAGGTGACTCTCAAAGGCAAGAACGGTTCGGCGCAGCTGGCGGTCCATGCCTGGGTGGAAGTCCGGCAGGACGGCGGCGAGCTGAAAGTCAGTCCGCGCGTGCTGACCAACGAGGCCAAGTACCGGGCGATGACCGGCACCATGCGCGCCTTGCTCAACAACATGGTGATCGGCGTCAGCCAAGGGTTCCAGCGCAAGCTGCAACTGGTCGGCGTGGGTTACAAGGCGCAAGCCCAGGGCAAGGTGTTGAACCTGACGTTGGGATTTTCCCATCCGGTCGAATTCGCGGTGCCGGACGGCATCACCGTTCAGACCCCTACCCAGACCGAAATCATCGTCCAGGGCGTGGACAAACAGCAGGTCGGCGAGGTCGCCGCCAAGATCCGCGCCTACCGGCCGCCCGAGCCTTACAAGGGCAAGGGCGTGCGTTATTCGGATGAGACCATCATCCTGAAAGAAGCCAAGAAGAAGTAAGGACTCGCCATGGACAAGAAAGCAGCCGACAAGAAAGCCGCGCGCCAGCGACGCGGGTTGCGAGCCCGACACAAGATTCGCGAGCTGGGCGTGCACCGCCTGTGCGTGCACCGCACGCCGACGCATATCTACGCCCAGATCATCCTGCCGGAGCGGGGCGGCGACCGCACCTTGGCGGCGGCTTCCACTCTGGAACCGGCGCTGCGGCAGGGCCTCAAAAGCACCGGCGATATCGCGGCGGCCAAGGTGGTCGGCAAAGCTATCGCCGAAAAGGCCAAAGCCATCGGCATCGCTCAAGTCGCCTTCGATCGCTCCGGCTTCATGTATCACGGTCGGGTCAAGGCGCTGGCCGATGCCGCCCGCGAGAACGGTTTGGAGTTTTAAGGAACACACAGCATGGCGATGAACGTAGAAGGTTCCCAGAATACCGACGGCCTGCAAGAGAAATTGATCGCCGTCAACCGCGTGGCCAAGGTCGTCAAAGGCGGCCGGCAGTTCGGCTTCACCGCGCTGACCGTGGTGGGCGATGGCAACGGCCGGGTCGGGCTGGGCTACGGTAAGGCCCGCGAAGTGCCGATGGCCATTCAAAAAGCCATGGACAAGGCCCGCAAGAACATGTGTAAGGTCCCGTTGAACGGCACCACATTACAGTATCCGATCACCGCCGAGCACGGCGCGGCGCACGTTTTCATGCAACCGGCTTCGGAAGGGACCGGGATCATCGCCGGCGGCGCCATGCGCGCCGTGTTCGAAGTGGTGGGCGTCAAGGACGTGCTGGCCAAGTGCATCGGGTCGCGCAATCCCATCAATGTGGTGCGGGCGACCATCCGCGGGCTGAGCGTCATGAAATCCCCCGATTACCAGGCCGCCAAACGCGGTAAAACCGTCGACGACATTCGGAGCTGAAGACCATGGCCGGCAAAGTGAAAGTGACCTTGGTCAAGAGCGCGCACGGGCGCTTGGCCGCACACCGGGCCTGCGTGCGCGGGCTGGGCTTGCGCAAGACCCGGAGCAGCGCGACGGTGATCGATACCCCGGAAAACCGGGGCATGATCCGCAAGGTGTCGTATCTTTTGAAAGTCGAGGAGGCTTGACCCCATGCGTCTCAATACCCTAAAACCCGCTCCCGGCAGCCGGCCGGACCCGCAGCGGGTCGGGCGCGGCATCGGTTCCGGGCTCGGCAAGACCGCCGGGCGCGGGCACAAGGGCCAGCACGCGCGGGCCGGCGGCTATCACAAGGTCGGTTTCGAAGGCGGCCAGATGCCCTTGCAGCGCCGTCTGCCCAAGCGCGGCTTCCACTCCATGAAAGCCAGGGACACCGCCGAGATCCGCTTGGGCGCCTTGAGCAAAGTGCAGGCCGAGATCATCGATCTGGCCGCGCTCAAGGTGGCCAATCTGGCGCCGATTTTTGCCAAACACGCCAAGGTGATCCTTTCCGGCAAACTGGCCCAGGCCGTGAAGCTGCGTGGTTTGGCGACCACCAAGGGCGCCCGCGAGGCGATATTGGCCGCTGGCGGGACGATCCTCGAGTAACGGCTTATGGCGACCGCCCTGCCGGATCTCGGCAAAATGACCGAATTGCGCCAGCGCCTGCTGTTTCTGCTGGGGGCGTTGGTGGTGTTTCGCATCGGCACGCATATTCCGGTGCCGGGCATCGACCCCCATGCGATGGCGCAGCTGTTCGACCAGCAGCGCGGCACCATTCTCGACATGTTCAACATGTTCTCGGGCGGCGCGCTGAGTCGGTTGAGCATTTTCGCGCTGGGGGTGATGCCGTATATTTCGGCCTCGATCATCCTGCAATTGATGTCGATGGTGGTGCCGTCCTTGGAGCAGCTGCGCAAGGAGGGCGGCGCGGCCGGTCGCCACAAGTTGACTCGCTATACCCGGTACTTGACGGTGGTGCTGGCGACTTTTCAGGCCATCGGCGTGAGTGTGGCCTTGCAAAATCAGATGGTCGGCGGCGCTTCGGTGGTGATCGCGCCCGGCGTCGGTTTTATCGTGACCTCGGCCATCAGTTTGGTGACCGGCACGCTATTTTTGATGTGGCTGGGCGAACAGGTGACCGAACGTGGCATCGGCAACGGGATTTCCATGCTGATCTTCGCCGG
>DPWB01000208.1:3859-6375 GCA_003527885.1 Candidatus Competibacteraceae bacterium | reverse complement strand
ATGTGATGCTGGTGCTGTTTTTGTTGGCGCTGACGGTGTTGGTGACGGGTTTCGTGGTGTTCGTGGAGCGCGGACAGCGGAGGATTACGGTCAATTATGCCAAGCGCCAACAGGGTCGGCGGATGTATGCCGCTCAGACCACGCACCTGCCGCTGAAATTGAACATGTCAGGCGTCATTCCGCCCATCTTCGCTTCCAGCCTGATTTTGTTTCCGGCGACCTTGGGCAGTTGGTTTGGCAATGCGCCGCACATGGAATGGTTGCGCGACATCAGTTCGGCGCTGTCGCCGGGCCAGCCGCTGTACGTGCTGTTGTATGCCGGGCTGATCATCTTCTTTTGCTTTTTTTACACCGCGTTGGTCTTCAATTCCAAGGAGACCGCCGACAATTTGAAAAAGTCTGGCGCTTTCATTCCGGGGATTCGGCCGGGCGCCCAGACCGCGAGCTATATCGACAAGGTGCTGACCCGTTTGACCCTGATCGGCGCCGTCTACATCACCGCGGTTTGTTTGTTGCCCGAGTTCTTGATCCTGTATTGGCGGGTGCCGTTCTATTTTGGCGGCACGTCGTTGTTGATCATCGTGGTGGTGGTCATGGACTTCATGGCTCAGGTTCAGGCGCATTTGATGTCGCACCAATACGAAAGCCTGTTGAAAAAGAGCAGCTTCAAGGGTCAAGGTTTGCTGCGGTGACGGCGGTCGTCACCGCTTGGTCCGCGCCGCCGGTTGTCGGAAGGCGCCCGTCGAATTTGGAGAACAACGTTGAAAGTGCGTGCCTCGGTTAAAAAAATTTGTCGTAACTGCAAGATCGTCCGGCGCGAGCGCGTGGTGCGGGTGATTTGCAAGGACGCCCGCCACAAACAGCGGCAGGGCTGAATCACGATTTATGATTGCTTTACCGCGCTGGGTAAGCTAAATTCCCGTTCTTTGCGCGGCAGGCACCCAGTCGGTGGGAGGAGCTTTAAAGCATGGCCCGTATTGCAGGTATCAACATTCCGGTCAACAAACATACCGTCATCGCGTTGCAAGCGATTTACGGGGTCGGCAACACCCGCGCCCACCAGATTTGCAAGGCTGCCCAGGTTGCCCCGGAGGCCAAGGTCCGCGATTTGAATGAAGCGCAAGTGGACGCGCTGCGCGCCGAAGTGGGTAAATATATCGTCGAAGGCGATCTGCGCCGCGAAGTGTCCATGAGCATCAAGCGGTTGATGGACCTGGGCTGCTACCGCGGGCTGCGCCACCGGCGCGGGTTGCCGGTGCGCGGCCAGCGCACCCGCACCAACGCCCGGACGCGCAAGGGCCCCCGCCGCGCGGTTCGCAAGTAAACCGTCTGAACTGTTTGAAATGCCGCTGGCATAGGTTGGAGCATGGCAAAACCGGTTACCAAGACGCGCAAGCGCGTCAAGAAAAATGTGGTGGATGGCATCGCCCATATCCACGCCTCCTTCAATAACACCATCATCACGATCACGGATCGTCAGGGCAACGCGCTCGGTTGGGCGACCTCGGGGGGTTCAGGCTTTCGCGGTTCCCGCAAGAGTACGCCGTTCGCGGCGCAAGTGGCCGCCGAACGGGTCGGTAACGTGGTCAAGGAATTTGGGGTCAAGAACCTGGAGGTCAACGTCAAGGGTCCGGGTCCCGGCCGGGAATCCGCCGTGCGCGCCTTGAATGCCGCTGGCTTCAAGATCATGAGCATAATGGACGTGACGCCGATCCCCCATAATGGGTGCCGTCCCCCGAAACGCCGTCGCGTCTAGTCCAGGAGTCATACCGTGGCGAGATATCTCGGTCCCAAGTGCAAGTTGAGCCGCCGGGAAGGGGTGGATTTATTCCTAAAGTCCGCCGCCCGACCCATCGAGTCCAAATGTAATCTGGAACGGCCGCCCGGCCAGCACGGCGCGCGGCGTCCCCGCTTGTCCGACTATGGTTTGCAGCTGCGCGAAAAGCAGAAGCTGCGTCGGATTTACGGCGTGTTGGAGCGGCAGTTCCTCAATTATTACAAGGAAGCCGCGCGCCGCAAGGGCTCCACCGGCGAGAATTTATTACGGTTGCTGGAGTGTCGGCTGGACAATGTCGTCTACCGGATGGGGTTTGGCAGCACCCGCGCCGAAGCCCGCCAGTTGGTTTCCCACCGGGCGATCACCGTCAACGGCCAGCGGGTCAACATCCCGTCCTATCAGGTCAAGCCGGAAGACGTGGTGGCGGTCCATGAAAGCAGCCGCCCCCAGACCCGTATCCAGTACTCGCTACAGCTCGCCCAAGGCCACGGCTTCGCCGAATGGGTGGACGTGGACGTGAGCAAGATGAGCGGCGTGTTCAAACGGATTCCCGATCGTGGGGATTTGCCCCCCGATATCAACGAATCATTGGTCGTGGAGCTTTACTCCAAGTGATCGACTCCGAGGGAAAGCGGATGGTGGGTGCATTTGATTTGCTGAAACCGACCCGTGTCGAAGTGGAAAAGCTCGCCCCTCGGTTGGCGCAAGTCACCGTGGAACCGCTGGAGCGCGGCTTTGG
>DPWB01000208.1:0-3584 GCA_003527885.1 Candidatus Competibacteraceae bacterium | reverse complement strand
TACTCCACCATCGAGGGTGTGCAGGAGGATGTCATCGACATCCTGCTCAATCTCAAGGGCGTGGCGGTGATCTTGCAGGAAGGGGCCGAGGAAGCGCACCTGACCTTGACCAAAAAGGGTCCGGGGCCAGTCGTGGCCGGAGATATCGAGGTCAGCCATGCCGTCGAGATCATCAATCCCGATCACATCATCGCCCATCTGACCAAGAGCGGCGAACTCAGCATGCGGCTGAAGGTGGAGCGCGGCTGCGGTTATTCGCCCGCGACCCAGCGCGAAGGCGCCGAAAGCGAGACTCGCTCCATCGGCCGGTTGCGGCTGGATGCATCCTTCAGCCCGATCGAGCGCATCAGTTACCGGGTTGAAAGCGCCCGCGTCGAACAGCGCACCAATCTGGACAAGTTGGTCCTGACGCTGGAAACCAACGGCACTATCGATCCCGAGGAGGCGATCCGCACCGCCGCCCGCATACTGTTGGACCAGTTATCGGTGTTCGTCGATCTCAAGGGCAAGCGCGACGAACCGCCGCCGCCGCCGCCGGTGGACATCGACCCCGTGCTGATGCAGCCGGTCGATGACCTGGAGCTGACCGTGCGTTCGGCTAACTGCCTGAAGGCGGAGAGCATCTATTATATCGGCGACCTGGTGCAGCGGACGGAGTCGGAATTGCTAAAAACGCCGAATCTCGGCAAGAAATCCTTGACGGAGATCAAGGATGTTTTGGCGAAGTACAAGCTGTCACTCGGGATGAAGGTCGATAACTGGCCGCCGCCCAACCTGAATCTGGAACAGGCCGCCGAGCAACGCAATGCGGCGGCGCGGCGGTCGAGCAACGCCTTGGCCGGTGATGTCCTGGAGATCGATAAGGCTTCCAAGCTGGATGCGCGGCTGGGCGGTGAGCCGGGCGACGCCGAGGATTGAGAGTCCGCGTCGATTGGTTTTCCTCCTTGAGATTTTGTGAACATCCGTTTTTAGGTTTTTGAGGAATTGGTATCATGCGCCATCGCAAAGCCGGTCGTAAACTCAACCGCACCAGCAGCCACCGTAAGGCCATGCTGCGCAACATGGCCGCTTCGCTGTTCACGCACGAGGTCATTCGGACCACCTTGCCCAAGGCCAAGGAGTTGCGTCGGGTCGCCGAACCGTTGATTACCCTATCCAAGCAAGATAGTGTCGCCCACCGGCGGCTGGCGTTCGACCGCTTGCGCGACCGTGGGGTCGTGACCAAGCTGTTCAACGAACTCGGGCCGCGCTTTCAAGCGCGTCCGGGCGGTTATTTGCGCATTTTGAAGTGTGGTTTTCGAGTCGGTGATAATGCGCCCTTGGCCTATGTCGAGCTGTTGGACCGGCCAAGCGCCACCGCGGCGGCCGAGTGAGGGTTCGCTCCGTGACCCGCCATAAAAAAGCCGGCATTCGCCGGCTTTTTTATGGCGGCGCGTCAAGCGGACTTGAGATTCCGATAGCGTCGCTGGGGTGCGGGCCGGTCACCGTGGCGGCCCTCAGCCGACGTCGGGCAAGCGACGAGGCGCGGCCGGCGCGCGACAGACCCCGCCATCTTTAGCTGGAGACGGCCTCGCGCAGTTGAAGGCTGAGTCCCTGAATCACCAAAAGGTTGTAGCGCGCTTCGATCCTGTCTTGATAGGGTCCGAAGCATTCACCGAGTATCTTGAACCACCATCCACCTCGTTCGAACCAAACGAAGGGATGTTTGAATCTGTAGTTTCCACGCATATCGTCAACCTCTCACCTGTAAATGCCATCCGCAGGCGAACCTATCTGGCGAAATTCATCATGTCCTTGGGCATCGTTTGCTGTTGACTGCCCGATTGTGGGATCGAACACCGTCAAACAACCTAAGCATAATGGTAGTTGATGAGCGCCCGCTTAACAGATCGTTCCATCAAGCTAGAAACGGCCGTTCAACTTTATTTAATAACAGCACAAATACCGCTTTGTTGCAATGCAGAATAAGCTAAATTCCTAGGAAATTGACGGGTGGCCGCTTTGGACGGCCAGCGCCAGGACGCGGAGGTGAAAAGGCGTGATGTTGCGAGAGATTCAATCGGTTTGGAGCAGCAGCTTGCCGATATGACGGTTGGATTCCATCAGCGCGTGGGCGGCGGCGGCTTCGGCGAGCGGGAAAATCTGGTGGATGACGGGTTTGATCGCGCCTCGAGAGACGAGCGGCCAAACGGTCGTTTGCAGCTTTTGGGCGATGAGCGCCTTGTCCGCGACCGGCCGGGCGCGCAGGGTGGAACCGGTGATAGTGAGCCGCTTCATCATCACCGGCGCCAGATTCAATTCCATTTTGGCCCCGCGCAGGAAGGCGATATACACCAGCCGGCCTTCCACCGCCAGCGCGCTAAGGTTGCGCTGGACGTAATCGCCGCCAACCATGTCGAGAATGACATCAACCCCGCGGTTGCCTGTCAGCTCTTTGATCGCTCGGACAAAATCGTCCCGGCGGTAGTCGATGGCCCGCTCGGCGCCCAGCTCCAGACAAGCCTGGATTTTTTCGGGGCCGCCGACCGTGGCGAACACGCGCGAACCCAACGCCTTGGCGAGCTGGATCGCCGTGGTGCCGATGCCGCTGGCGCCGCCGTGGACCAACAGCGTTTCGCCGGGTTGCAACCGCGCTCGGTCGTAGAGGTTGCTCCAGACCGTGAAGAAGGTTTCCGGCAGGGCGGCGGCTTGTTGGAGGGTCAAACCGGCCGGTACCGGCAAGCATTGCGGCGCGGGCGCGGTGCAGTATTCGGCGTAGCCGCCTCCGGTCAGCAAGGCGCAGACCCGATCACCGATTTTCCAGCTCTCGACGCCTTCGCCCAACGCGGCGACCGTGCCGGCGACTTCCAGGCCCGGAATGTCGGATGCGCCCGGCGGCGGCGGGTAGCCGCCCTGTCGCTGCAAGCAATCGGGGCGGTTGACGCCGGCGGTAGCCACCTCGATCAGCACCTCGCCGGGTGCCGGTCGGGGTAGCGGCCGCCGGCGGGGAACCAGGTTTTCCGGGCCGCCGGGTTCGGTGATTTCGATAACCGTCATCTGGTCGGGCAGTTTTGAATTCATCGGACCATCTCGGACAGGTTTGGGGTGGTCGCCGGAGGTGGGCAAGCACGCTTCAGGAGCATTTGGAGTCGCCGCAGTTGAGGCAGGTCAGGCAGCCGTCCATCACGATGACCGCCTTGGTCTGACATTTGCCGCACAAGGTCGATTCCGGGGGGAAGCCGTTCTCACCCGCATCCTCGATGGCTTTCATGCCGACCTCGTACTTGTTGCGTTGTTCGACGATAAGCTTGCGCTGGTGCGTGTCCAGGCCCTCTTCTTCCAGCAAGCCGATCGAGCGCATGTGCGATTCGATGACATCGCCGATTTCCGCGACCAGCGAGGGCATGTACTTGCCGCCTTTCTTGAAGTAGCCACCCTTGGGATCGAACACCGAGCGCATTTCCTCCACCAGAAAGGTGCAATCGCCACCCTTGCGAAAGACGGCGGAGATGATGCGAGTCAGGGCAACGATCCATTGAAAATGCTCCATCGCCTTGGAATTGATGAAGATTTCGAAAGGGCGGCGCACCTCGTGCTCGGTGCCG
>DPWB01000209.1 GCA_003527885.1 Candidatus Competibacteraceae bacterium | reverse complement strand
GCCTCATCCAAAGCGACGCCGGTTCGGATTTTACCGCCGGCCATTTTCAGCACGTCTGTCAAAACATCGGCCGATGGGTCCGCTGTCGCGTCGCCCAAGTCGGTGGCATGGGCATCCTCGAACGCTTGAACCGCACCTTCAAGCACGAGTTCGTCTTTCGCCACGAGATCAATACCCTGGCTGATCTCCAAGCCCTTCTACCCGCCTTCCAGCGTGGGTATAACGAGCAGCGATTACACAGTTGCGTGGAGTATCGTACCCCAGCCGCTATTTTGGCTGAGGAGGTGGCCGCTATACTCTCTTAACCACCGGAAGTCTTTTTTGGGGCACTACCCCCTGCCTCGATCGCGCCCCGCGAAGTAGCGCGGCCCTGGAATACGGCGTGTTGCGACGCCAGGGCCGCTTTGCGCGCAAAATACCCGCGCGCGTGGCAACAGTACGAGTGGTATTTGTGGATTTAATGTAAACGTCCGATCTGACCATCTCGACTTCTCAAGGGGGTCAAGATGGTTAAACCAGACGCTTACCGATCAACCGCGCCTTGCCGGCGATCACCACATCGCTCGCGAGCCTGGGCGTGCCCGCTGTCGGTTTGCTGGTGGCGACACTGGCGCTGGGCGAACCGGTGACCCTAACCGATGGGCTGGGGTTTCTGCTGATCGCGGTCGGCGTGCTGTGCGTCGCCCTGGCCGACCGCGCGGGAAGCGGCCCTCATCTCAACCGTTCACGATCTCGCCGCCGTTGACGTGCAGGATCTGGCCGGCCATGTACGACGCATCATCCGATGCCAGAAAGACGTAACTGGGGGCGACTTCTTCGGGTTGGCCCGCTCGCTTCATGGGGACATGGGCGCCGAATGAAGCGACTTTATCGGGAGGAAATGTCGAAGGGATCAACGGGGTCCAAACCGGGCCGGGCGCCACGCCGTTGACCCGGACCCCGCGTTCGACGAGCGCCTGCGACAGCGAGCGGGTGAACGCGACGATAGCGCCTTTCGTCGCCGAATAATCCAGCAATTTAGGGCTGCCTTGATAAGCGGTCACCGAAGTGGTGTTGATGATCGCGCTGCCTTGCCCCAAGTGCTTCAACGCGGCCTTGGTCATGTAAAAGTACGAGAAGATATTGGTTTTGAAGGTTCGCTCCAGCTGTTCGGTGCTGATCTGCTCGATACTGTCTTGAGGGTGTTGTTCAGCCGCGTTGTTGACCACGATATCGAGTCGCCCCAAATCGCGGATCGTTCGAGCGACGGCCAACTCGCAAAAACTCTCGTTGCCGACATCGCCGGCGATGGCGATACAGCGGCGGTGTTCTTGCTCGACCTGATGCCGGGTTTCGAGAGCGTCCCCGTGCTCGTCGGAATAAACGATGGTGATGTCGGCGCCTTCCTTGGCGTAAAAAATGGCCACCGCCCGACCGATGCCGCTATCGCCGCCCGTGATCAAGGCGACCTTGCCACGGAGTTTGCCGCTGCCGCGATACCGGGTGTCCTCCGCCCGAGGCGGCGGCTTCATTTCGGACTCCAGACCCGGTTGGCGGTCCTGGTGTTGCGGGGGCTGCTGTTGCTGTTGCGTAAGGGAGTTGTGAGCCATCGTCGTTCCTCTTTGCTGGAGGTGGAATCAAACCGGCTAGGGGTCGGTGATCGCGCCGAGCCCTGAGAAATTGCTATCCCGATTTTTGGTCGCCCGCCCGCCTTTTTCGGGTCGCCGCCGCTTTTTGGGCGGAAGCCGAGCGTTCTTGCGGCGAGCGAGCCGCCGCCGCCGCGCCTCCCTTGCGTCCTCCTGTCCGGGCTGGTTCTTGATCGGGCGCCTTACCGCGCCCCGACCCGCTTTTTTTGCCGCCGCCCGAAATTTTATTGACCGTAGCCCAAGCGCGCGCTTCGGCTTCTTCGGAAGGGACACCACGCTCTTCGTAGCGCTCTTCGATATGCTGGGCCTGTCGCTGTTGCTTGTCCGTATAAGCGGACTTGTCACCTCTGGGCATCGCATCGTCCTCCAAGCAAGGGGAAGTGGTATCGGGCCGATCGACCGCGGTCCGATCGCGCGGTCTCTGCCCCGCCTAGCGTTGAACCGCCATCGGCCGGCGAGGGTGGCGCTTCGCGCGCAACCCTGTCGCCGAGGCTCTCGCAACCGCTGACACCCGCCGCCTCAGCGTCCGTAACGGCCTATGAACGACCCTCAGCGCGGATCGTCGTCCGGCTGGACGTTGACCGGCATCTCGCTCTCGATGCGATCCCACGCCTCGCGCATCGCGGTTTTGGCTTGATCCCACGTCAAACGAGAGTGGCCTTTGAGCCGCTCCCAATCCGCTTCGAGGGCGGCTTCGTTGTCTTCGAAGGAGGTTTTATAAAAATTGCGGCCTTCGTAGCCGAGCCGGTAAGCGACCGCGTAGTCGTCTTCGTAGCTTTGGCCTTCGCTCTGGTCGGGGCCGGCGCCGCGCTCGCGCCCCTCAAGGTCTTCTTGCACGGGCGGGCGAGTGGCGGTTTCGGCCATCTCCTTGCCCGCGATGCCGCCGACCACCGTGCCGATGGCGGCGCCGATGACGCCGCCAATAGACCCGGCCATGGACCCGATCCCGGCGCCGGCCGCGGCGCCGCCCGCCGCGCCGATCCCGGTTCCGACCACCTGCGAGCTTGGCTCGCTATCCATCGCATCGTTTCGAATACTGTCTTCGGTCGAGTCGTTCCTCGGCATTTGTCGCTCGGCCCGTTCCCAGGCGTCACGGATGACCGCTCGCGCCTGATCCCACGTCAGCCGGGATTCGCCCTTGATTCGCTCCCATTCGACCGCGAGATCATTTTCATGCTCTTCGTAAGTCCCTTTATGGCGGCTGCGCCCTTGATAGCCAATTTGGTACGCGATCGCATAATCGCCGTCGGTATATCCGCTCACATCGCTGGGTCGGGTGACGTAGGCCTCGCGCCAGCGAGCCTCTTCCCCGGATGGATCAAAGGACGGGACCGCGCGCTCGGAATCCGGGGCGCTGGCGGCCACGCCGGCCGAAGAGGAGCCGCGCTCGCGGCTGCTCACGCCTTCGTCAAAGAGGGTTTTGTCGCTCATCGAGACCTCCTGAAAAAATACCCATCGTTTAAAGGGTGGTTCAATCACGGGCATTGGGCCGACGCTAGGCCCGCGTTGCGGCGACGGCTTCGAGCTGCCGCAACTCCTTCAGGTAAACCGGGCGGAGCAACCGGGTGGCGAGCCACCCTTCCACCGTCCCCAGAAAACCCGAGTGGACAGGGAGGTCGGTGGCGATGGTCACCTGGGCGCGTCGCCCGCCGTCGCGCGGCTCGACCGTGAAACGCGTCGCGGTATCCGCGCCCGAGTAGGTCTCCACGATCACGCGGCCCGGTTCGGGCTCGGTGACCGTGCCGCGCAGACTCCGGCGCTTGCCCAGAACCCGCATTTGCAGGTCGATCACCGTGCCCGCGCCGATCCCGCCCCGCTCGACCGCGAGCGAGACGAACGGCGGTTTGGGTAAGATTCGCGGATGGCCGTCCCGGTAATCGGCGATGGTGGCGTACACCTGTCGGGCCGGGGCCGAAAGCAGCGCTGAAGCAGTTATGCGGTGTTGTGCCATGCCTCAAGTCTCCAAGGTCTTTAGCGCGCCGCCCCGCCTTCAGCGCCCGCGCGCCAGGGCCGCGCCGATGAGGGCGCCCATCGACAAGAGCTGAAAGATCGCGCCCGCGGCGTGCGAGTATTCCCACTGGCGGCGCAACGCCTCCCAGTTCGCCGGCTGGAGCGTCCAATTGGCCGTGGCCGCGTTGGCCGGCTGGGTGTAGGCCCAGAACACGGCCTGCGCCGCGATCAGGCCAAGCAGCGCCGCAACCGCCAGCCAGCGCACGCGCGGCCGGTGGCGGGCCAGGATGATCGCGGCCAGGATCGCCAGAAACTGGACGGCGAGCACGTAGGCCAGTTGCGCCCAGCCACGATAGATCCCCTGGACGATGAAATAGTGCTCCCGCGGCAGGTCGATCTTGTTCGGCAGCTCGAACAGGTGCGCCAGCGCGTCGCCCAACGCGAGCGCTGTCGCCAGGAGCGCCACAAAGAACACGACGCCATCGAGCCAGCCGGTAACGCCACTATCGCTGGGTGAAGCCGTCACGGATAGCCTCCTCGGTTCTGGTTTACCGCCGTCTCTGACAACGCGGCGCACCGCGCGGCCGCTAAAAACGGTAGTCGGGAAGTTCGATGTCGTCGCGCACGCTCTGGCCGATGAAAAAATTTGCCACGGACGGTATCCCCAGCAACCGGGTGACCAAGTCGCGGAAGCCGATCCCGAACGCGGTGCGCGGCGCGAAAGTCGATGCAAACCGCGCCGCCGCTCGCTGCTTCCGCAACAGAAACGGCATCATCAGCGCCTGATAGCGGGCGAAAGCGGCGGCATAATCTCCGGCGTTGCGATGCAACTCTCCGGCGAGCACGTAAGCCTCCGCCATGGCGAGCCCCGTGCCTTCCCCGGCCAGCAAGGAAACGCACGCCGCGGCGTCTCCGACCAACACCGCGCGGCCCCGCGCCCAGCGATCCATGCGAATTTGGCTGACCCGATCGAAATACAAGTCGCCGCTGGCTTCCCGCAGCGCTCCCAGAATTTCCGGGCACTCCCAGCCCGCGTCGGCGAAGGCGTTTTCGAGCGCCGACTTGCGCTCGCGGTCGCTCGACGGAGTTTGGCCGGCCAGGTACTCGTCGCGCAAAATGAACAGAAAAAGTGTCCGGTTGTCGCGCAGGGTAAAGCGCGAAACCTGCCTCCCCGGTACGTTGTGGCTGACAAAAACCAACTCGTCGCGCGGCCGGTAGCCCGCGAGTTCGAATGCCGCGACATGATGGCCAAGCGGGAGTTCGAACCCCGCTTCAGGCCCGAAAGCGAGCCCGCGCACGCGCGAATGCAGACCGTCGGCGCCCACGACCAGATCGACCTCGCGCGGGGCGGCACGATCGAACCGGAGCCGCACGCGCCCGTTCTTCTCTTCCTGCTCGATGCCCGCGATGGAATCGCCAAACACCATGTCGGCACGCCCATCGAGTGCGCCGCAGATCGCGGCGGCGAGATCGGTGCGTCGCAAGCTGGTGAACCGGTCGCCGGTGAGGCGACGGAAAATAGCCACCGGAAAGCCGCCCCGCTTACGCCCGCGCCGATCCACAAAGCGGACTTCCCGCACCGAGTAGCCCAGCGCCTCCAACCGGGGAATCAAACCCATCTTTTCGGCGATGTCGGAGCCAACGGCCCAAAAGTCGATGACGTAGCCGCCGCGAAGCCGGGGCGCTTTCGCCACTAGCAACACTTTGTGCCGGCCCTGAGCAGCCAATAGGTGAGGGTCGGGCCGGCCACGCCGGCCCCGTTGATGGCGATCTTCATACGGTTTTTCCCTCGATGGGCGATCAAGTCGGCGGTTGTCAGTCCCCCTTATACGCGCGTTGCAGTTGCGCCAAGTCGAGCTTCTTCATTTTCAGCACCGCCGTCATGACCCGTTGGGATTTGGCGGTGTCGGGATCCGCCAGCATGTCGGCTATGGCGTTGGGGACGATCTGCCAGGAAACGCCGTACTTGTCCTTGACCCAGCCGCACACCTGCGCGTTGGGGTCTCCGCCCGCCGAGAGCTTGTCCCAGAAATAGTCGATTTCGTCTTGGGTCTCGCAACCGACCTGGAAGGAGATGGCTTCGTTGAACTTGAACTGCGGGCCGCCGTTGAGCGCCGTGAACGGCTGCCCGTCGAGCTCGAACGCGGCGGTCATGACCGTGCCCGTCGCTCGCCCGTGGATTTCTCGTCCGGCTTCCCCATAACGGGTCAGGGCGGTGATCTTGGAATTGGGGAAAATCCCGGTGTAATAAGTCGCCGCCTCTTCGGCTTGGCCGTCGAACCACAAACATGGAGCGATCTTTTGCAGGTTTCGCACGGTTTTTCTCCTCATGGGGTTTAGCGCGGTCGGGAGTGGCCGCCGCACCCCTTCCGTCGTTTGA
>DPWB01000155.1 GCA_003527885.1 Candidatus Competibacteraceae bacterium | reverse complement strand
TCTTTTAACTTTTTTTTTTTTTTTTAATGATACGGCGACCACCGAGGTCCACACTAGATCGCTCGACGGCAGGGTCAGATGTCTATAAGAGACAGCTCTCCGTCTTCCCGCCGAACAGCATGTGATAGCCCCTGGTGCCGGACGGGCCGGCGTCGGTCAACGTGAGGCCTGGGGTCACCCCCAAGGCATATTGTTCGACGAGAAACTGCTGGCCGTCGTGGAGCGCGGCGAAGGGTATGGTCCGCAGCACCCCGTCGGGCACGACGATCAGGGTGTCGACACGGTGGTCGCGGAGCTGGGGGAGCACCGGTTCGATCAGCCACCGGTGGAGGGCTTGCGCCGTGACGAGCAACCGTCGGGAGTTGCCGGCGCCGGCCAACAGCTTTCGAAACGTGTCGCTGGTCTCCCGCAAGGTGCCGGCGGTGACCGCCACCGTGGTCGCGTCGATATCGCCGCCGGCCAAGCTGATCAACAGCACCAGCCGATCGGGAAACACGATGGGATAAAGGCTGGCCGTGCCCGGAGCCAGCAGGTCGTCGACGGGGGCTGGCTTGCGGTTGTCCTGGTAAGCCGCGACGCATTCGTCCTGGAAGTAATTCTTCAGCTCCGCCGTTTTGAACCCTTCCATGACGTCGCGGACTTGGCGGAGGATCGCGCGCCGCCGGGCCGAATCGGGCGCGGTGCCGGCTTCCCGCAGCAGCAGTTCGACCGTGTCCAGATAGATGGCGGCGACGGTGTCGCGGAAGAACTGAGGCTTGCCCCGATACCCGTACAGCAAAGCCGGCCGCACGCGCCCCAGGTGCCGCAAGGCCTGCCGGTAAGCGTCCTTGGCGGCTTCGGTTTTGCCTTGCGCTCGCAGGGCCCGACCCGACTGCCAGTACCAGCGCGCCAGCAGTTCCGGGGCGTCGCTTCGCTCGGCGTGGAACAGCGCTCGCCGCCACAAGCGCCCGGCGTCCGGGTACCGTCCGGCGGCGGCGTACAGTTCGCCCAGATGCCCGGCGGCATAGGATTGGAGCCGGCTGTCTTGCAGCGTCTCGGCCAATTTCCGCGCGTCGCTCAAAACGGCGTGCGCCCAGGGGGTCAAGGTCGCCCGTTGGGCCGGCTCGGCGGCGGCGATCTCCTGGGCCAAATGCCCCAGAGCGATCTCGTCGAACGCTTTGCCGTAGGAATCGGGTAGCGTCCGAACGTCCGCCACGGCCGCCGTCAATAGTGGCGGGGCGGCTTGCGGCGTTTGCTGGGCCAGATGGGCGTGGATGGCGTTGATGCGCAGATCGACGGTCAACGCGGGGTCGTCAGCGGCCATGGAAAGTCCCTCGCGATACGCTTGCAGGGCGTCAGCGTAACGTTCCTCGGCCATCGCGACGTTGCCTAGAGGGGTCAGCGCCTGCGCGAGCAGCCGGCGGTCGGCCGTTTGGCGGGCGAGGTTGACGGCGTCCTCGGCTTGGCCGCGCGCCGGTTTCAACTGGCGGGCCAGCAGATGGTGGTCGCTCAGCCGGCCGAGCGCCCGGACTTGGCGGGCCATGTCGTCGGTCCGTCGCGCCTCGCGGTGCGCTTCGTCGAGAACGCGCCGGGCGTCGCTGGCCTGACCGAGCGCCTGATAGGCGGCCGCCATCTGGATCAGCGCGTCGATCCGCGCGGTTTCCGAGAGGGCGGGCAAGGCGGTTTGCCAGTGCTGGAGGGCCTCGCCGAAGCGCCCTCGTTGAAAAGCGCGCTCCGCCCGCTCGGTTCGGGCGTCGGCGGCCAATGCCGCAGCGCCGATGGCGAGCCCCAGGCACGCGATGGCGAACCGGACGAAACGGGACTCAACCATCGCCCGCGCACCCGTCGGCGGCCAGCAGCCAATTTTCGGCCCCGGCATCGGCGGCCGTTTCGGGAAATGTAAGCCGCGCGGGGGCGGAAGCGGCTGGCGCGGCGCGCAGGCCGTAAGGCGAATCGGGCAGGCTCTCGTAGCGCTGGACCGTTAGGCGGATGACGTCGGATTCCCAGCGTTCGGCGCAGGGCGTCGTCAGGATGCGCGTGGCGTCGAAGAAATTGGCCGGCAGCACCGCCAGCCCCGAGGTCAGTTCGCCCGATGATTCCATCTGGATCTGACCGTTGAATAAAGCGTCCGCCGTGATCGTGCTGTCGGCCGATTGCTCGACCGTTCTGGCTTCAAGTTTGACAAAGCCACCGCGTCCGCTGATGGCGTCGGCTTTAATCTTACTTCCTTCGGCCAGAATTAAGGCTGCCGGTTTCGTAATCGTGATGCTGCCTGCGTTCGCCGATCCGCTGCGGACGCTGGTGGTGATGTCGCTGCCGATCAGAGTGACAATATCGTGGGCCTGGATATCAATATTGCCGCCTTCAGACTGCGCGGTTTCGGTGCTAATAGCGGCATTCTCCATATGCAAGCTATTGGTATGGATAGTTATATCGCCAGCAATCTCAGGACTGAAGCTACGCGCTGTTATAAGTCCATGATTGGACAATATAATTTCTTTTGCCGCAATCTCAACCGCACCCCCTGTGCCAATTGAAGATCGCTCAGCCGAACTTGCAATTGCAGAGGGTTCTTGGATAAAAACGCCATTGCGTTGAACGCTACGAAAACCACTTATCAACAGCCTGTCAGTTTTAACTGTAACTCTCCCGGCGTTACCGCTCCATGAGGTACTGCTAATCGCACCGCCGCCCTGTAGTTGTAATTCTATGGCGGTGACTTCAGTATCACCCGAATTACTGGCCGAACCGGAAAACGCCACCGAACCGATTCCCGTAGCAGTGGCTGCACCCTTACCGTCGATAATCAGCCGCTTCGCCTGCACTAACACTTTTCCAGCATTACCCTGTGAACCTATATCCGCAGAACTTGTAATACCTGTCGCCCGATTTTCGGAACTTCCTAAGATAATCAAGTTGTTGGCATAAACGGTAACCTTCCCAGCATTACCTTTAGAAAGTGTGGTGCTGCTGATAGTGCCGCTCTTATTGATTTCTAACCTATCTGCGGTAACCAGGACCTCTCCAGCATTACCAGTTTTGCCCGGCATGAGTGTAGAGCTGTCTATCGCAGACGGCGCTGCACGACCATCAGGTTGAAGTGATACACCAAGGCCCTCGACAATCAGATGATCAGCTTGAACACTGACCGCCGCAGCATGGCCATTGCCGAAGGTGCTGCTGCTGATGATTCCGCCGTTTAGTAATTTCAGATCCTTGGCGCGAACGTGTGTTTCGCCAGCATTGCCGATAGCGGTCGCCAATGTTGCGGAGCCAATGGCTGTAATGTTTAGTGAGCCATTACCATCGATCAGGGCTTGATCGGCATGTACCGTTATCGAGCCAGCATGGCCTTTGGCAAAAGTAAAGCTGACAATACCTTTAGGTAACGAAGGTCGCGGGTCGCTCGCAGAATTACCGCCAAGCACCTCCAACTTGTTCGCCACTACGACGGTTATCGAACCAGCGGTACCTGCACCGCGAGTGCTGCTACTAATGTTTGCACCTTTAGTTAGAGATAAATTATCAGCTTTGAGGCTGATCGACTTACCATTCCGAGAATCTGTTTCCGCCCGAATTTCGGAGGCGGTTAGGGCAATTTCCCCACCGATAATATGAATCTCGCCCGCAGCGTCGCCACTGGTATCCAACAAACTTGAGGAAATAGTGATCGGTTTTCCTCGAACGGGAGATCGAGTCTCTGCACCAATTTCACTTAACATCATCTCACCCGCAAAACCAACGCTCGCGATCTGAAGCTGCCCACTTGGTGCGGCGAGCTGGCTGTTGTTGATAGTCAGATATCCACCTACCAGTGAGAAGGTTTTACCTTCATGTACTTGCAGCTTACTTCCCTTTATCGATAGTGGCGCAGGATTGTCTCCCAAGAACCCGAAGGCGCTGGGCGGGTCGGTGCTGAGGAGGCTGTCGGCGGGATTGCTCGCCCCGAATCGGCCCGACTCGCCAAGGCGCAGGTAATCGGCGGTGCTGGCGTGAAACGAACCTTGCACGTCGAGTCGGGCGTTGGGCCCAAACAGGATTCCGGCCGGGTTGAGCAGGTACAGATTGGCGTCGGGAACCGTCGAGCTCAGCGCGCCGTCGATCCAGGAGGCCTCGCCGCCGGTCACCCGGCCGATGATGTTGTCGATCCCGTTCGGCCCGCTGAAAGTGGCGCTCTCGCCGCCGCGGATGTTGAACTGGCCGAAGCTGTGAAACAGGTTGCGCCCGTGCTGTTGGCCCATCTCGGCCGGAATCCGGTAGTCCGGTCCAGACAAGGGACCGGCCGGCCCCAGGGTGCCGTCCAAGGTGATTTGGGCCACCGCCGCCGTCGCGCCGATCACCATCACCAGTCCGGTGAACCCCGTTCCGCGTCGGCGCAAACCGCGCGACAGGCACCGTGTGAATGGGTTCATGCGGTCATTCTCCCCTTCGTTCTCCCGTGGCATCGGGCGCGCGTCACCCCTCGAACGATTCAGTTTAACGCGCGACCCACCACACCTCCCGCACCTCATCGCCGCGCGCCAGCACGGCCCAGTCCGCGCAGGACCAAACGGTCCCCCCGGCCAGTTCGCGCGGCCGCAGCGGCCGCGGGCAGTACCCCCGGGCGGCCTGCACGGTTCCCAGAGCGCCGTCGCGCAGGACTTGCACTTGGACGAACTGATCCAGCTCCAGCACTGCGGCAGTCCCTTCGGGATGGTAATAAATATGGCCGTCGAGCTTGTCGCTGGACCCGTTCACCCTCAGCACGCGCCAGTCTTTCAGGAGGCCGCGCAGCGACTGCGGCGACTGGCGTTGCAGGCGGGCGACCGCCACCGGCCAGCGCCAGGGCGGGTCGGTGGCCGCTTGCTTTGTCGGCTGCAAACAAGCACCCGGCGGCCCGGCGTTTTGCTGTTGGCAGACGAGGGCGGCGACCGGCTCCGGCAAGGTCGGGGCCCGCGCGGCCAACCGGTTCCAATAGCCTCGCGCCCGGTCGACGCGCGGTCGGATTTCGAGCAGCCGGGCCGCGTTGAACACGATCTCCGGCGGCGCGTCCGACGGTTCGGCCAGTTTTTCCAAAGCCGCTATCGCCGTCGGCCACAAGTCCAAGCCGGCGTCGCTTTGTTCGTAGAGCGCCAAGGCGTCGAGGCCCGGAACCCGGGGATCGTCGGGCGCCAGGGCGCGGGCTCCGTCGAGGGTGGCCCGCGCGTCGTGGGGATTGCCTTGATAGAGGCTGACCGCGGCCAAGTTGAGCCGGGCCGGCAAATAGCGGGGATCGGCCTGGACGGCCTGACGCAGGAATTCCTCGGCGTCCTGCAAATAGCCGCCCGCCTCGCCCGTGGCGGCCTGGCGCAGGCTTTTCAGGGCGGCTCCGCCCCGGCGGGTCAGGGCTCCGGCCCGCGTCTCGCCATCCAGCGAGGACGGCAACCAGTAGAAGTAGGCCCGCTCTGGACCCATGGCCTGACGCGCCAGCTGGAGAGAGCAATACCCCAGGTTGTTGAAGACCTCCCGGCCGGGGAAGGCCCTCTGAAACCGCCGCAGGAAATACATCGCGTCATCGCAGTAGTCGAAGTGGGCCAAGCGCACCCCGAACTCGAAAAAGGCCAGTTCGTCCCGGATCGAGAGCAGTCGCTTGCGCAGCACCTCGGCCCGCTGCCCCGGTTGGGGGTGGGCGGCGTCGGCGCGGGTCTGGGTCTGGCGCATCCAGTACGTGAAAAAATCGGCGTCCGCCGGGCGGCGTCCGAGCAAGGTCTCGACGCGGTAACCGGCCAGCGCGGCGTAGATGAACCCCCGGTCGTCGGCTTCGAGCTCGCGCGCCTTGGCTTGCTCGTCCTTTTGAAAAAGCCCCGCCAAATCCTCCGCGCCCGCTCGCTCGGTTTGAAAGGCGAAGATCTCGCGGTGCGAAAAATCTTCGTTGGCGAGGTGGGCCAGTTCGTGGCCCAGCACGAAGGCCAGCCGGGCTTCGATTTCCTCGACGGGCGCTTGGCCGTGAACGATGGCCACGGCTTGGCGGGATAGCACGATATGGCCGTCGGGCAGCGCCGCCGCCCAGAGGTCGCTGGGGCTGTCGATCACCACTAGCTTGGGCAGGCGCTTGCTGTTTTTGTCCGCCGCCGCCCGCACCCGCGCGAACACTTCATGCGCTCGGCTGACTTGGGAATCCGCGGCGGCGGGCACTTCGCCGTAGGTGGCCAGATAGTTGGCGATTTGATCGGCGGGATGCTCCGCGGCGGCCCAGTTGGGGTCGTTTATCCCGAGAAGGAGAGCGAGCGACAACCAAACGCTCGGATCGCGACACCTTCGCCTGCGTGGTAGTTGATGGTCGTCCATATCCCTGTCCCTCAACACTTGATTGTTAGTGTAGATGATGGCGGCATCGCTGCAACCCCGAATATCGCATCTAGCCCGGTTGGAAAGTGAACGGCAGCGGTCTCTTAACAACTTTGAAGACGGACCCGGTGCCGGCGACTGGCCGACCAGAAAAATAATTTCGCGGACAGGGCCAATCGTGCCCTTGCGGTACGTGTTCGTTTGGTAAGTCGGTTTTTCAGGTGATACCGAGATCGAGCATCACCATCCTTGCAAGACTCAATCTATGTACGCGCTGACGCTAAATGATCTGGATGAAAGTAACACCCAATATCGGTGGGTGTAGTCTCGAATGTCACGAAATCTACAAACGAGGGATGACATGAAAATTAAACTGACTTTAGTTACATCGCTCATAGTGGGATTCACACTCAGCATTCGTTGCGCAAGTTCAAACATGGATTTACCCCAAGTGGAGGATATTACTGCGTCAACGGGCTTCTATGTTACCGGCCCGGTAACCAGTTGGCAGACCGCCAATGGAATTTACACTGCTGAACATCTGGCAGGTCAAACCCCACAGGGTGATCTCTTGATTTTTTGGCGACAGCCTGACGGAGTTGGATGGCGGGTGGTTAATGTAACCGAGATAACAGGAAAAAGAATTTTTAGCCCACTAACGAGCTGGCAGACGCCGAACGGGCCGTATAACGTGGAGCTTTTGGCGGGACGCAGCCCGGACAACGACCTCCTGGTGTTTTACTGGCAGCCCGACGGGCGGGACTGGCGGGTTGTCAACGTTTCGGAAATCACTGGTAAGCAGATTAGCGGATCGGTGACAAGTTGGCAGACGCCGAACGGGCCGTATAACGTGG
>DPWB01000244.1 GCA_003527885.1 Candidatus Competibacteraceae bacterium | reverse complement strand
GGGGGATTCGGCCCGGCGCGTGGGGTAGCGGTGCGTTCGATGGCTTCCGGGGCCGCATCGAACCGAAGCTGGCGGCGGTCATGGGCGGCCGGGCGTCGAAAAAGCGTTCAGCCGTCCAACACCTCGCGCAATTTGTCCAGCCGGATCGGTTTGATTAAAGTGATGACCGAACGCAAGCCCTTGAATTCCGCCAACAAGCGGGCGTCCTTGGCGTAGTCGGGGTTATAGCCGGTGATGATGATCAGGTTGGCGTCGTAGTGTTGTTCCATCAACCACAGCACCAGTTCGTTGCCGTCCATCTCCGGCATGACCATGTCCATCACGATGGTGGTCGGGCGCAGCTCGTGGTAGGCCGCTTGAAAGCTGCGGCCGTCGGTGGTCACCCGCACCTCGTAGCCCAGGCCGGTGGCGACCTTGCGCACGAATTCCCCGATTTCCGGTTCGTCGTCGATGACCAGAAGGCGTTTCTCGCTCATGAAGTCTTACCTGGATTCAGCCCGCGGAAGAACCGATATGATGGAGCTTTAGAGTAACATGCTTCAAGCTGGGGTCGTCCTCGTCGGAGTGAATGGCAAAGCCCAGCGCCTGGTTCAGTTGCAGCATCGGCGTGTTTTCCTTGAGGACCTCGCCGTAGATTTCGCCGATGCCCCGGGTCCGGGCGTAGTCGATGATGCGGCGCATCAGCAAGTTGCCGAGGCGCATCCCGATCAGCGCGCGATCCACCAGGATCGAATACTCCGCCCGGTCGTTGTTGGGATCGGCGCTGAGGTTGACGATGCCGTAAATCTCGGCCTTGCCGGGCAGGCCGGGACCGACCGCCACCAGCGCGATTTCCCGGTCGTAGTCGATCTGGGTCAAACCGGCGGCCATCTCGTGCGAAAGCTCGCGGATCGGCTGGAAAAAGCGCCGCCGCAAGTCTTCGGGCGAGGCGCGCGACACCAGCGCGTGCAGCGCTGGCTCGTCTTCCGGCAAGACCGGACGCAGCGACAGCGTCCGGTCGTTGGGCAGGGTAATGGTTTCCTCCAGCTCGTTCGGGTACGGGCGGATCGCCAGCCGCTGCCCCGGCGCCAGGGCTTTGGCGGCCGGCGTCAGGTGTACCCTGGCATCCAGCGCCACCACGCCTTGCGCGTTGACCCAGAGCGGGTTGATGTGCAGTTCCGTCACTTCGCCCAAATCGACGATCATTTGGGACACCTTGACCAGCGCCAGCGCCAGCGCCTTGAGGTCGGCGCGGCGCAGCAGGCTGTAGCGCAAGCGTTTGTAAATGCGGGTTTGCGCCATGATCTCGCGGGCCAGATGCATGTTGATCGGGGGCAAGCCGTAGGTGAAATCGTCGATGGTGTCGGCTTCGGTGCCACCCTGACCGAAGTAGAGCACCGGCCCGAAGCCGCCGCCGGGGCGGACGCCCAAGGTCAGCTCGTAGGCGCCATCGCGCGGGACCATCGGTTGCAGCACGAACCCGTCGAACCGCGCCGCCGGCGCCACGGTGCGCAAGCGCATCAGCATGGCGGTCGCCGCTTGTTGCACCGCCTCCGGCGTGCTCAGGTGGCGGACGACACCGCCGATTTGCGACTTGTCGGCCACATCCGGCGAGATGATTTTCAACGTGAGCGCCTGGTTGAGGCGACCGGCGGTTTCGGCGGCTTCGTAAGGGGAGCGCGCCGTCAGGGTTTCCGCGACCGGGATGCCGTAGGCGTTCAGCAGCCGCATTGCCTCGTAGTCGTTAAGGAGGCGCCGTCCGCCGTCCAGCGCCTTGGCGATCACGGTTTTGGCCAGGGCGACATCGGCGGTGAATTCCTCCGGCAGCGAGGGCGGCGTCTCCATCAGCAGGGCTTGGTTGCGCTTGTACTGGACGATGCGCATGAAGGCTTGCACCGCGTCGCCGGCGGTTTCGTAGGTCGGTATCTTCCGCCCTAGCCGCCACCGGGCTTCCGCGCCGGTTTTTGGGCCTGGAAAGCTGGCGATGATGCAGCGGCTGCCGGTGGGACGCTGGAGCAAGGCATCGGCCACCGCCGTGGTTTCCGTGAAGGCGCTGGGCGTTTTGATGACCAGCACCCCGTCCACGCCGGGATCGGCCAACAGCAGGTCGAGCGCTTTACCGTAGGTCTTTTCGTCGGCCTGGTCGCCGAGGTCCAACGGGTTGGGGCGGGCGTCCGGTTCGATCAAGGTTTCCAGGCCGCGCTGGGTCGTTTCCGAAAACTGCGCCAGCCGCCCGCCGAAATCGTAAAGGATGTCGGTCGCCATCAAGCTCATGCTGGAGCTGTTGCTGAGGATGGCCAGCCGGTCGTTGTTCACCAAGCGGGCGGCTTTCAGCACCTCGACCATTTGTAGCAGTTCGTCGCTGTCGTCCACCCGCAGCAGGCCGGCGCGGCGGAAAGCGGCGGCGAACACCGCATCGTCGAGCTCTTCTGGAAAGCGGCGCGGTTTCAGCACGATGACGGGTTTGACGCGCGCCGCGCGCCGCGCCGCCGACATGAATTTGCGGGCGTCCGCGATGTTTTCCAGGTACAACAAAATCGCTCTGACCCGGTAGTCGCCCGCCAGATAGTCGAGGATATCGGCCAGATCGATGTCGAGGCCGTCGCCCAGATGGATCAAATGGCTGAAGCCGAACCCGTAATGGTTGCCGATATCGAGGGCGGTCTGACCGATGGTGCCGGATTCGGTGACGAAGGCGATTTGGCCGGGCAGCAGCGGCTGGCGGTCGAGGCTGGCGTTGAGGTGGGCCAGCGGGACGTTGAAGCCTTGGGAGCCCGGCCCCATGACCCGCAGCAACCAGGGTTTGGCGGCGTCCAAAATAGCCTGACAGACCGCTTTGCGCTCGTGGCTTGGCAGGCTGCGCGTATCGCTGTAGAGCACGGCCGCGCGAGCGCCGCGTTCGCCCAACTGGGTGATCAGCGCCGGAACTTCCCGCAGCGGCCGGGTGATGATCGCCAGCGCCGGGGCGACCGGCAGGCCGGCGATATCGCGGTAGGCGAGGGCGCCTTCCAACGCGAAGCGCTTGGGGTCCACCGGCATGATCGGGCCTTTGAAGCCGCTTTTCATCAGGTTGCGGGCGATCAGGACCTCGCACTCGCCACCGTCGCCGATCAGGGCGATCGCGTTGGGTTTAAAAAGATAATCCAGGTTTCGGATGGTCATGGAGAACCGCGGTTTTCGTTCGTGCGGGTGACGCCAGAGCGCTTGGGTGAAGCCGCGCTCGAACTGGACTTTCCATGGTCCGCGCCGATCCGCGCCGGTCCATCGGGACTGTTGTTTTTGCGTCTTGCCACGGATGCCTGATCGGTCGGTCGGAGGTCAAGAGATACTATAACAGTCCCTGGAAAAGGGAGGGAATTTCCGATGAAACGCCGTTTCGGTGCATCGTGGCCGCTTATGGGCTGTTCGCCAACCAGCGCGACGGCGTGCTGAAAGTGGCGGTCAAACCGCGCTGGGTCAGCCTTGTCGTCGGGAAGCCTGCCGGAACGCCCAGGCAGACTTCTTTCGTGATGCGATGCCGCACGGGAGATGAAGCGCATCTTCGGGTACTATTCAGCTAATGTTAATAGGCCATTGCACAACATCGTCGCCAAGTTAGCCATGAGGCCGTTGGCTGACGTTGTATAGACCGATGTGGACAATAAGGCCCGAGGGCCTGGAGGTGAAAGATGAAACTGACCAAAACGATCATGGTGTTGGGCGCGTTGGTGCTGGCCGGTCAAGCGCCGCTGGCGCTGGCGCAAAAATGCAATGATGAAAAACAGGTATGTCACGATAAGTCTGGACCCAATGTCGAGTTGACCCGCCAACGTTATGGGGATGCGGCCGCCCAAAAATTGGAGCGGCGTGAAACGAGAAAGAGTGAAGGGGCGGGCGGCGGCCAGAACGCGGGTGGTCAGGCCGGCGGCGGCGGTCGCGCGGGTGGTCAGGCCGGTGGCGGTGGCGGCGCTCATGCGGGCGGCGGCCAAAATGCTGGCGGTGGCGGTGGCGGTGGCGGCGCTCATGCGGGCGGCGGCCAAAATGCTGGCGGTGGCGGTGGCGGCGGTGGCGGTCAAGCCGATACCTTTTCACCAGCGGCCGGCGTAAGCTGCATTCGCTCGGCGCAGGTTTGCTATTCGGGGGGTATGCCGCATCCGTTTTATACCGCTAAATATTTTGGCGCTGGCGCCGCGGGCCGCATCAGCCAGTAACCGATGATCGGTGCGACCGATCTGACACTCTTTCGCCACCGGTCCGAGGGGGTCACCTTGACCGGTGGTGGTGTTTGTGACGGCTTAAGAAGTTGGAGTTTGTTTCATGAGCGGTTGGGGTTGTCCGCACGAGATCAATGGAACTTGCCAGCATGTTCAGGGGCGATCCTGCGATCCGGGGATGAAAGGATGTGTGCTGGCGGGTCGTTTCCGCTTCAGCGACGAAACCAAAAATAGGCCCCCGCGCCCGCTCCGGCGCGATGGTGGCGGCCGGCCCGACCAGGGCCGCAAGCGATAGCGCGCACGGCGTAGGCCAGCGTCTGCCTCGCTCTGGCGCCCGTCGGTTGTCGCGCCTAAGCTGTTCCGATTATGACGTTGTTGCTTGTCATCCTCATACCCTTTCTCGGCGCCGCTTTTGCGGCGGCAATGTCCCAACTCAGTCGGACGCACGCGGCTTGGGCGGCGGGTGCGACGACTCTGGCCTCCTCACTTTGCCTGCTGCCGCTGGCCGACGCGCCTTTTGCCGGTGAGACGGTAGTCCAGCGCTTGCGGTGGCTGCCCGCCGTCGGCCTCGACCTCGCGTTTCGGCTCGATGGGCTGGGTTTGCTGTTTGCCCTGCTGATTCTGGGCATCGGCCTGCTGATCGTGCTCTACGCCAGTTATTATCTGTCGGAGCAGGATCGGCTGGGACGGTTTTATGCCTGTCTGTTGCTGTTCATGGGGTCGATGCTGGGTATCGTCCTGGCCGAGAATATCATCCAACTGCTGATATTCTGGGAGTTGACCAGCCTATCGTCTTTCCTGCTGGTCAGTTACTGGTATCGGCGCGAAGAGGCCCGTAACGGCGCACGGATGGCGCTGACTGTCACCGGCGCTGGCGGCTTGGCCTTGCTGGGTGGATTTTTGTTGCTCGGTCAGATCGCCGGCAGCTACGAGTTGTCCGCTATCTTGCCGGCGGGCGATGCGATCCGCGCCCATCCGCTTTACCGGCCCATGCTGGTGCTGGTGCTG
>DPWB01000180.1 GCA_003527885.1 Candidatus Competibacteraceae bacterium | reverse complement strand
GAGTTTATCGCGGCCCTGGAAAACATGCGGCTGGTGGAGCGCGAGATCGCGGCCGACGGCTCGACGCTGATTCGAGTGGCGCCGGTGCAGGCGCCGGAACCGCCGGCTCCCAACACCCCGGCGGGTTGGGATCCGGCGCTGCTGGCGCAAGCCGAACGCTTCCTGACCGAAATCCTCGGCCCGGTGGCCAAGGTGCTGGTGCGGCGCGCGGCGCTCCAGGCCGGCAGCCCGGCCGAACTGGTGCAACAGTTGGTGGCGCTCGTTCCGGGCGAGCCGCAACGGCTGCTGTTCCAGCGCCGGATGCGCGGCGTGATGAGCGGTACTCTCAGTGGAAGCGTCAGCCGCGTGACCACGGCCGGAACCAGCGCGCCGGCCAGCCAGATGAGCGGGTCGCTGGGCTCTTTCGAACAGCCCTTGCTGGAAACCGCGCGGCAGGATTTGGCGGTGTATCTTGGCCCTATCGCCAAAGTGCTGGTCAAACAGGCCGCCGCCCAGGCGCAAACCCCGCAAGAGCTTTACCGGAAACTGGCGGAGCATATCCCCGCGGCCGCCGACCGCGCGGCCTTTCTCAAGCGCGCCCCGGCTTTGACCGGTTGAAACGGGTCCAGCCCGGCATCGGCTGTCCCGCTGGAGGCGGGATAGCCCGCACCGATCGAAGAATGTTAATAAAAATAGATAATGTGACCTGTTGGTGGGTGTTAATGTCCAACCTCTCCAGCTCGCAGCGTGATGAGCCGTTAACCCAATATGGCTCTTATCTGAATGACTTTTATCTTAAATGATCCCAGTCCTGTTCTGGGCTGATGGGTTCGCTTTAGTCACAAGAAAATTGGTGCCTTCCGGGGGGAAAGATGAATGCTATAGATAGTACGATAATTGGCTATGTCAACCACTTTTCCAGGCATTCGTGGGTATTTGACAGGTCGCTTGAGTTGCTCGCAAGCAATCGTTTGTTAAAAGGGGGCATTCTGATCGCTATTGTCTGGTGGTTGTGGTTCAAAAAAGATGAGCTTCAGCCGGATAATCGCCAGCATATCGTTGTGACTTTCATCGGTTGTGTTGTCGGGATGATAGTGGCGAGAGTTTTGTCATTAATGCTGCCATTTCGTCTCAGGCCCATACATGAGGAGGGTTCGGGCTTCATACTGCCTTATGGGGTGTCGCCGGCCGTATTGGATGGCTGGAGCTCGTTTCCGAGCGACCATGCCGTGTTATTCTTCGCGCTATCGGCTGGTTTGCTGTTTATATCCAGGAAGGCGGGCATGATCGCGCTTTGCTACACGGCTGTATGCATTGCTTTCCCACGCATCTACTTAGGGATGCATTATCCCACCGATATTATTGTGGGAGCAATGATTGGAGTGATGATTGCCCTATTGGTTAACGGTTACCTTGTTAAGGTGACGCCCTTAAAAAAAATGACAGATTGGTCGTATTCGAGTCCCAATATTTTTTATCCCTTCCTTTTCCTTTTTTCTTACCAAGTCGCGGATATGTTCGATAACAGCAGAGCCCTTCTCAGGGCCGGCCTCAAGTTGTTTCAAGCTATTTTTAACTGATGGGATCGGTCGCCAGCCAGCTTTTTGACCGCCGTGCGGGTGGCTGAAAAACCGTTTTCAAGCGAGCAGTCGCAACACCCGCTCCGCCGCCAGCACCCCGCGATAGTTGGCTTCCTCGAACACCGAATAGCCGCTCAGATCGGAGTGGGCGAACAGCGCCCGCCGCTCGGTCCGCTTCAACCGTTGTCGGGCTTCGCTCCAGACGAAGCCCGGCCGGGGCCGCACCATCGCGTGACCCCAGCGCATCACGTCCAGGCGGGTGACGAGCTGGCGAACATCGGGATGCGGGCGAGAGAGGTCGTTCAAGATCCGCTCCGCCCATGTCGCCCACGGCGTTGCCAGCAACCGTTGTCGCTCCTGGTCCGGTGGGCCGGCGCACAGCGCCTGATACCAAGTGAATACGGTCTGCTCGGTGTGCGCCGTCAGGTGCTGGTGGGTGGCGACCACATAGCCCAGCGCGTCGCTGTCGTACAGCACGTTGTCCCACGACAGCGGCGCGCCCCGGCGTTCTTCGGGAAAAGCGCGCAGGCTGAGGTTGGCGACCAGCCAGGGCGCGTACTGAAATTCGCGGATCGCCGCCGTCAATTCGGGCGCCAGTTCCCGAAAAACCGTGGGCGCTTGAAACACCGGCACGGCCCAGATGGCCGCCTGCGCCAGATGTCGGGTCGAACGGTTCTCGCGCGGGCGCCACGCGTCAACCGCCAGCGCTCCATCCAGTTCCGCAATCCGCCAGACCAGCGCGTCGGTGACGATGTGAGCGGCCAGCCGTTCCCGCAGCCGCTCGACCAGCCAGCCGTTGCCTTCCGGCCAAGTCAGCACATCGTCGCCGCCGGCATCCTGGGCGAGCGCGTCGCGGCTGGCGAAGTAATGAATCCCCATCCAGGCCGAGGTGTGCTCGTAACGGCAGCCGTAATCGTCGCGACAGGCGTAGTTGACATACCAGTGTAAGGGTTCCGAGTCCAGGCCCTGTTGCAACAGGAAATCGCGCATGGAGAGCCGATCCAGCGCCAGCAAAGCGGCGTCGCGGGCGCTGAAGTCGATGGGGATGGCGAAGGCCTTGCGGCCATCCGCGCCGCGCCGGGTCCGATAGTCCGCCATCAAATCCTGAAAGCGGCGATACTGGTCCAGATCGCGCCGCCGGACGCCGACTTGCGGCCACAAGCCCTCGTGCCAGACGCCTTGGGCGTACAAACGTTCTTGCGGCGCGAAAGTGATGTAACGCTCGTCGTAACTCGGGGCAAGCGCGAACGGATCGCCGAGCAGCACCCCGAAATCGGCCAGCAATTCGCGTGCGGCGCGGGATTCCTCGGTGGGGAAGGGCAGATAATGCGCGCCCCACGGATGGGCGCTGATCGCGTTTTGGCCCCAGCGCGCGTTGCCGCCGACCGCGGATTCCAGCTCCAAAATGAGGAAATCGCTGAAACCGCTTTTGAGCAGTTTCCAGCCGGCGGACAGTCCGGCGATGCCGCCGCCGACGATGAC
>DPWB01000318.1 GCA_003527885.1 Candidatus Competibacteraceae bacterium | reverse complement strand
CCGCATCATCGACGTGTTCCCCGCCGGCGAGAAACCGATGGTGCGCTCGATGCTGTCCGAATCGCTGCGGGCGGTGATTTCGCAGGCGCTGCTCAAGAAAAAGGGCGGCGGTCGCACCGCCGCTTGGGAAATCATGGTCGGCGTGCCAGCGATCCGCAACCTGATCCGCGAAGACAAGGTGGCCCAGATGTATTCCTCCATCCAGACCGGCGCCGCCTACGGGATGCAGACCCTCGACCAGCATTTGCTGGATCTGATCAAGAAGGGGTTGGTCAACCGCGACGAGGCCATCACCTACGCGCAGAACAAAGCCTCTTTCCGACAATAGGGTTTAACGGGCTCCCACAGCGGCGCGCGTTTGGCGGGGCAACTGATAACGGTCGGCCAACTCGCGGACGGCATCCAGCAGGGCGTGGCCGCCGCAGGCGAAGGCGGTCACATCGGCCACCCCTTGCGAGATGTCCAGCCAGCCTCGGGCCAATTCGGTGGCTTTGCCCTCGAAACAGCCGGCCTGGTCGCCGCAGGGGCAAGCGATCCGATTGGGAATGTTCCAATCCTCCAACAAGGGCAACGCGGCGATGACCCCGGCCGGCAAGCCGGGCGTGATGATCTTGGAAGGCGGCGGTCGGAACGGCAGCGGCGGTTGCAGATCGAAGATCGCGAAAGGTTTGACCCGAGGCTGCCGGGCGCGCAGCATTCTCGCCAGAAAGACGATCTGCGCGAGGCCGTCGTTATCCGCGAATAGCAGTGCGCGTGGGGTGGCGGCGTCAAGGTCGAACGGTGCGCCGAACGGGCCGCTGACGGAGAGGGGGTGGTCCGGGTCTGGGGGCGCGACATCGCGTTGCAGGCATTCCACCCACGCGGGCGCGGGCGCGGGCTGCAACACCGGCCAGAGCGCGCCGTCGATCCGCAACGCATGGCCCGGCAGAATTTTGGCGGAGAGTTCGGTGGTGACGCGCAGCAGGGTATAGCCGCCGGGATAGTCCTGACGCAGTAGAACGCGGTCGGTTGCCGCTATGAGTTCGTTCATGATTCACTCGTTGGTCGTTCGGTCAGTTTCGGCCGCTAACGTCGATCCTGATGCTTGAAGCAGCAGTTGTCTAATGGGCGCGATGATGGCGCCGGTCCATCGCTGGACCCGAAACCACAATATGAAGGCATAGTGCTACAGGAGATCACCCGACGACTGCCGTGTTCGTCGTCGGAGCGGCCGATCGCTCGCTGGCGCTGGACCGCAAAATCAAGCAGGCCATCTACGCGCGCAGCGGGATCGGCGCGTATCGGAGCGTCAACCTTCAAGGCGGCGGCCTCGAAATCCAGCGCGATCCTGAAGGTGGTGGCAATCAATCCTGGGTGGTGCTGCAACGGGAGGGTGGCATGTGGCCGCGCGCCGGCCCGGATCGTGCCGTTGTTGCTGCGGCCGACCTGCTGCCTTAGGTCGGCCCACGGTCATCCCCGTACACCACCCGTCCTTCCAGCAAGGTATGGCTGACCCGCCCCGGCAGCTCCCAACCCAGGAACGGGCTGTTCTGACCGCGGCTGTGCAAGGTGTCGGGCGCCACCCGCCAGTCGGTGTCGGGATCGAAGATGCAAAGGTCGGCCGTCGCGCCCGTTCCCAGATGGCCGCTGTCTATCCCCAAGATTCGCGCCGGCCCGCAGGTCAGCCGCTCCACTACCACCGGCAATGATAGCGTTTCATCCCGCGCCAGACGCACGCTCAATCCCAGCAAGGTGTCCAGACCGGAGATGCCCGGCTCGGTATCGCCGAAAGGCGCCTGCTTGGCGTCGGGTTCGTGCGGCTGGTGGTCGGAGCACAGGGCGTCCAACACGCCGTTGGCCAGACCGCTTCGCAAGGCGTCCCGGTCGCGGGCGCCGCGCAGCGGTGGCCGGACGTGGCAGTGACTGTCGAAGCCGGCCAAATCCACTTCGGTGAGATGGAGGTGATGCACGGCGACATCGGCGGTCACCGGCAGCCCCTCGGCGCGGGCGCGCGCCACCAGCTCCACGGAACGCGCGCTGGACAACCGGCAGAAATGCACGCGCACGCCGATGTCGCGGATCAGTTCGAGATCGCGGGCCAGGGTGCCGGTTTCGGCCGCCGTCGGAATACCGGACAGGCCCATCCGGGTCGCGACCTGTCCTTCGTGGGCCAGGCCGTGTCCCAGCCAGGCATCGAGCGGGGTCAGGAACACCGTCAGGCCGAAAGTCGCGGCGTATTCCAGCGCCCGCCGCAAGACCAGCGTATTGGCGATGGGCCGGCCGCCGTCGCTGACGCCGACGCAACCGGCGTCTTGCAGCGCGGCCATTTCCGCCAGCCGTTCCCCACGCAAGCGGTAGGTGAGGGCGCCCAGGGTCAGCACCCGCGCTTGGCCGGCGGCCTCGGCACGGCGGCGGATCAGTTCCACCACCGCCGGTTCGTCGATGACGGGATCGGTGTCGGGCGGACAGACCAGGGTGGTGATGCCGGCGGCGGCGGCGGCCCGCGCCTCGCTGGCGATGGTCGCTTTGTGTTCCTGGCCCGGCTCGCGCAAGCGGGCGCAAAGGTCGATCAGGCCGGGACAAACGATGCGTTCGCGCGCGTCGATGACCCGTTCGGCCGTGAAACCGTCCGGGGCGCGGCCGACACCGGCGATCCGCCCCCCGGCGATGAACAGATCGGTGACCGTATCGAGGTGGTGGGCGGGATCGATCAACCGGCCGCCGCGAATGACGGTGCGCATCAGAGGTTCTCCCCGGCCGGCCGGGCGTGATTGCCCAAGGTGATCGACATGATCGCCATGCGCACGGCGATACCGTTGGTGACCTGTTCCAGAATAACCGAACGCGGCCCGTCGGCCACCCGGGAGTCGATTTCCACACCGCGATTGATCGGGCCGGGATGCATGACGATGGCGTCCGGCTTGGCCAGCGCCAGCCGCTCCTCGGTCAGTCCGTAGCGCTGGAAGAATTCCTGTTCGGTCGGCAGCAACGCGCCTTCCATCCGTTCCCGCTGCAAGCGCAGCATCACCACGGCATCGGCATCCCGCAAACCCGCGCGCGGGTCGAGAAACACCCGCA
>DPWB01000194.1 GCA_003527885.1 Candidatus Competibacteraceae bacterium | reverse complement strand
CTAGACGATGCACACATCGATCTTGCACTGTATTTTTTTTTTTTTCAAGCAGAAGACGGCATACGAGATCTAGTACGGTCTCGTGGGCTCGGAGATGTGTATAAGAGACAGGCATCGAACTCGACCGAAGGCGGCAACGGTGCCCAACCGATGTAACCGCCGCCGCTGCGCCAGCCGACCCAGGCCGGCCCCCATTCGGTACCCGGCACCCACGCCCACGCCCGCCGGCCCTCGTCGTAAAACCAGCGGCCGTAGTGAAACGGGATCGAACCCCAGGGGTCGGTGGAAATCCAGGTCCAGCCATAATCGGCGGTGAACACCCAATAGCCGAAGGTATAGGGCCGCCAGTTCCTGCCGACGTCGGGAAACCAAACCCAGCCGTAGGGCTCGCGCTGGCGCCAATCGCCGTAAGGCGCCAGCTCGTCATGGAAAAAGCCGAAATCGACGCTGACCTGGGCGCGCGCCGCCGCACCGCCCAACAGGGACCAGCGCGGCGAGTCAGCGGGGTTCCACCCGACATTCATCAACAGCGCGCCGGCAGCCAGCGCCCATCCGATCTTTGATTTCACGCGACACCTCGCACTGACTAACGGCCGCATTGCCGCGCGTTCTCGAAAACGGTACCAGAGCGCGGCGCCACGTCTTAAAATTCGGGATAACTAATTGAATCAACAACAAGGATTAGTGTAGCGAAATCCCGGCTGAATTGCAGCAGACCCGGACTGAATCCAGCATGAACAATAATCGCCCCGACCGCGCTGACCCGTCGAGGCCACGGGCAAACCGGCGCGCTTCGGCCAACATCAGCCGACAATGTTGACCGCGCCGTTCCCCCGCTTGCCGGCAACCATGCCATAATTATTTTTAAACCCATAATCACCCAACAATCGCTTTGTGCGCCGACCGTATCCCATCCGCTGGCTTACCGAGATGGCATCCTCGCTCGCAGCTCTTCCTCCGCGACATTCCCGATGGTCTGTCCGCTTGGCTGTTCGATCCCGGATCGCTGACCCAACGCCTGCGCTGTACCTGCGCGGGCCGCTTTCGGGTGCGCGTGTTAAGCCAGGGCTGGACGCGCCCCAGCCGGGACGAAGCGCGCCCTCTGAAGCTGCGCTGGGACGCCTGGGCGTGGACTCGGGAAGTCCAGCTGCTGTGCGACGAACAGCCTTGGGTGTTCGCCCGCAGCCTGATCCCGGCCCAAACGCTGCAAGGCCGAAGCCGCCGGCTGACCACCATCGGAGCAAAACCGCTGGGCGCGGTGCTGTTCGCCGATCCCGGCGTGCGGCGCGGCCCGGTCGAAATCGCTCGCATCGCGGCCGGCCAGCGCTTGCACCGGCGGGCGTTTGGCGGCCTTACCGGGCCGCCGCAGGCCATTTGGGGGCGCCGCTCGATCTTCCGAATCGACGGTGATCCCCTGTTAGTGATGGAGATTTTCCTGCCGGCTCTGCCGGTATCGCCACTTAGCCGCCGCCCGGACTCGCCTTGACCATGACAGTCGAACGCCTTGAAAACCGCTTGTGCGAATATGCGTTGCTGATGCGCCTGCACCGCCCCATCGGCATCTACCTGCTGCTGTGGCCGACGCTGTGGGCGCTGTGGCTCGCCGGCGACGGCCAGCCGCCGCGCGGCGCCGTGCTCGTTTTCGTCCTCGGCGTGGCGCTGATGCGCTCCGCCGGCTGCGTGATGAACGACATCGCCGACCGCCAGTTCGACCCGCATGTCGCCCGCACCCGCGACCGGCCGCTGGCGGCCGGCCGGGTCAGCCTGAGCGAAGCGATCAGGCTCGCGGCCGGTCTGAGCCTGCTGGCCTTCGCGCTGGTGCTGACCCAGAACGCCTTGACCGTCAAGCTGTCGTTCGTCGGGCTGGCGCTGGCCGCGACTTACCCGTTCATGAAACGGTTCCACCACCTGCCGCAAGCGCATCTCGGCGCGGCGTTCGGCTGGGGCATCCCGATGGCCTACGCGGCGGTGACCGACAGTCTTCCCGCGATTGCCTGGCTGTTGTTTCTCGGAAACGTGCTCTGGGCGGTGATCTACGACACCCAATACGCCATGGTGGATCGGGAGGACGACCGCAAGATCGGCGTCAAATCCACCGCACTTTGGTTCGGCGAGCGCGACAAGCGCATCATCGCCTATCTGCAAGCGACGCTGCTGGGCTTGTTGGCGGTCATCGGGCTGCTGGCCGGGCGCGGCTGGATTTACTATTTAGCGGTGTTCGCGGCGGCTTGGTTTGCGTTGTACCAGCAATATCTGATCCGCGACCGCGCGCCGGAGGAGTGCTTCAAGGCGTTTCTCAACAACAACGGTTTCGGGCTGGTGGTCTTTTGCGGGCTGCTGCTGGATTATCTGCCGCCCGGTCCGCCCTGAATTCCATCTCGCTCAACAGGAAGGATAACACCGTCATGCTGATCGTCCATGTCTTCGTCCACGTCAAACCGGACTGCATCGAGGCGTTCAAAACCGCTTCGCTCGACAATGCCCGCCACAGCGTCCGGGAACCCGGCATCGCCCGCTTCGACCTGATCCAGCAGGCCGACGATCCGACCCGTTTCGTGCTGGTCGAGGTCTACCGGACGGTCGAGGCCACCGCGCGGCACAAGGAAACCGCCCATTACGCCCGCTGGCGCGACGCCGTGGCCGAGATGATGGCCGAACCGCGCTCCAGCGCGAAATACCACAACCTGTTCCCGGCCGATGCGGGTTGGGATTATCCGGCAGGCGTCTGAGAACCCGTGACGCCACCGGAAGAACTGACGCTGCAAACCCGCTATCTGCGGCTGGCCGCGCGGGCTTGGGGACCGCCGGAGGGGGTTCCGGTACTGGCCTTACACGGCTGGCTGGACAATGCCGCCAGTTTCGACGCGCTGGCGCCGTTGCTGCCCGAACTGCGCTTGGTGGCGCTGGATTTGACCGGCCACGGCCTGTCCGAGCACCGCCCGCAGGGGGTTCACTACCACTTGGCCGATTTCCTCCCCGATGTGCTGGCCGCCGCCGATGCCCTGGGCTGGCGCCGCTTCGCGCTGCTCGGCCACTCGCTGGGCGGCGGGCTGGCCAGCTTCATGGCGGCGGTCTCGCCGGAGCGGATCAGCCGGGTGGCGATGATCGAAGGCTTGGGGCCGCCGACCAGCAATCCCGCCGAGGGCCCGACCAACCTGCGCAAAGCCATCGACCAGATGAACGCCCTGCCGGCCAAGCGGCCGCCGCTCTATCCGACCCGGGAAGCGGCGGTTGAGGCGCGTCGCGAGGCGGGCGGGCTGTCGCGGACGGCGGCGGCGATCCTGGTCGAACGCGCCATTCGGCCGGTCGGCGCAGGCTACGGCTGGCGCACCGACCCCCGGCTGCGGTTCATGTCGCCCTTCTACCTCAGCGAACCGCAAATCCTCGCTTACATGGATCACCTCCAAGCGCCGGCGCTGCTGATCTGCGGCGCGGACGGCTATTTGGTCAAACGCGACTACATGCGGGAACGTTACGCCCGCATCGCCGGTCTGGCCGTACATATCCTGCCCGGCGGCCACCACCCGCACCTGGAGGACCCCGAGCCCTGCGCCCGGTTGTTGGCGCCGTTCTTTGGAGCCGATCGCGCGGGATAGCGCGGCGCGACGCCAAAGAGTCGGACGGACCCGTCGCGGGTGTACTATCTTTATGCCAGCACCCGTAGATTCCGGTTGCCTGACGCCTTCAGGACCGACCGCTCTGGTCTTATTTTTCCGGCCACGTTTCGCCCGCTTGCCAACAGAGCACTACCATGTTCCAGAAATCGCTGTCGCTGTCGGCCATCGCCGACCAATTGCGCAACCTGTGTCAGGAAAAGAAAACCGGCACCCTCTACCTTCTCGAAAACGGTCGTTCGCTGGGTCAAATCAACCTGCAAGGAGGGGAGATCATCTCGTGCTGGGCCCAAAAACAGCGCGGCGTCGATGCGCTCCCGCTTCTTACCAGCATCAAAAACGGCAGTATCGCCTTCGTTCAAGGCACGCCGCCGCCCACGCAAATGACCCTGCCCTCCACCGCCGAGATTTTGGCGGCCTTCGAAACCGCCCATTACGCCGCCGCGCCGTCTCCGCCCGACAGAAAACCCTTGGAGTTGCCCCAAATAGCCCAACCCGACCCTCCGAGCCAGCTTTCGAGGGCGAGGCTCGGTAAAAACTTCTTGGAGTCTTCCCTGTTAGCTCGCACTGACCCTCCAAGCCAGCTTCCGACAGCTCGGGCCGACCCTCCGAGCCAGCTTTCGAGGGCGAGGCTCGGTAAAAATCCCTTGGAGTCTACCCTGTTAGCCCGGGCCGATCCCCCGAGCCAACGTTCGAAGGCCAATGTCGGTAAAAACCCCTTGGGCTATCCCTTGACGGCGGCTTCTAAAACCATCGTGGAGCAAACGCTTAAAGAATTCATCGGCCCTATCGCCAAAATGATTTGTGCCGAGTGCTTCCGTTTCGCCATCACTGTGGATATCGCCGTTGACGCTTTGTCCAAGGAAATACCTAACCCCCAGGCAGCGATCCAATTTCGAGAACGGATACTCCAGCGGCTGGGTTAAGCGTCCCCTCCGCCGTTTCTGTCGAGCCCTTTCGTTGGCGCTATCATCCGGCAGCGGACGATTCGGCCAGCGACCCTACCGCAAGCGTGAACCCCCCCGGCGGCCAACCCCGTTTGTCGTAGCCGGTCGCACGGGCCAGCGCGACGAAATTTCCACTTCTTACCGTCGCTGTTTGACGTGCTGTCAGGCCCAGCGCCGTCTTGGTGCTCCTTGATCAGAACGCTTTCCAGCAGCAAGTCGCTGTTCGGCGTGCTGTCAGGCCCAGCGCCGTCTATACTGAATTTGTCGCTTAACGTTATTTTACGAACGACAGGCGCGGGGTCGCCGAGCCCCTCCCGACGGTAAACCCTCCGTGGCAACCCCGCTTGGACCGCGCGGCAGGCTCTCCCGAAGACTCGAAGCCGACCCCGCCGGGTTCGAGAGAAGAGCGCAGGAGATCGAACGATGATCGACGTCACCCGACGACAATTTCTGAAAATCACCGCCGCCGGGCTGGGCGGTTCCAGCCTGGCGCTGCTGGGTTTCTCGCCGGAGCCAGCACTGGCTGAAATCCGCAATTACAAGCTGGCCCGCACCACCGAAACCCGCAACACCTGCCCGTACTGCTCGGTCAGTTGCGGCGTGTTGCTCTACTCGCTCGGCGACAGATCCAAGAACACCAAAGCCGAGATCATCCACATCGAGGGCGATCCCGACAATCCGGTCAACCGCGGCACCCTCTGCCCGAAAGGCGCGGGCTTGCTGGACATGATTCACAGCGCCGACCGCCTGAAATATCCCGAGGTGCGCGAATCCGGGGCGAACGGCTGGAAACGCCTCACTTGGGACGAGGCCTTTGACCGTATCGCCCAACACCTGAAAGCGGATCGCGACGCCCATTTCATCAAGACCAACGCCGAGGGCGTGACGGTCAACCGCTGGAACACCACCGGCTTCCTGGCCAGCTCCGCCGCCAGCAACGAAGTCGGCTATCTGACGCACAAGGTACTGCGCGGTCTCGGCAACATCGCGCTCGACACCCAGGCGCGCATCTGACACGCCCCGACGGTGGCCAGTCTGGCCCCGACGTTCGGGCGCGGTTCGATGACCAACCATTGGGTGGACATCAAGAACGCCGATCTGATTCTGGTCATGGGCGGCAACGCCGCCGAGGCCCATCCCTGCGGTTTCAAGTGGGTAATGGAAGCCAAGGCCAACCGCAAGGCCAAGCTGGTGGTGGTGGACCCCCGCTTCACCCGCTCCGCCGCTGTCGCCGACTTTTATACGCCGATCCGCCCCGGCGCCGACATCGCTTTTCTGGGTGGCGTCATCAATTACCTGTTAGCCAACGATAAAATCCATCACGCTTACGTCAAGGCCTTCACCAACGCCGCGTTCCTGATCAACGAAAATTTCAGCTTCGCCGACGGCTTGTTCTCCGGCTACGACGCCGCCAAGCGCAAGTACGATCCCGCCACCTGGCAGTATCAGCTCGACGCGCAAGGCTTCGCCAAGGTCGATGACACGCTGCAAGACCCCCAGTGCGTGTTTCAGGTCATGAAGCGGCACTATGCCCGCTACACGCCGGAAGTGGTCAGCCAAGTCACCGGCACCCCGCGAGCGGATTTCCTCAAGGTGTGCGAGTTGATCGCCGACACGTCCGCGCCCGACCGGGTGATGACCATCTGCTACGCGCTGGGGTGGACCCAGCACACGGTCGGCAGCCAGAACATCCGCACCATGGCGATGATCCAGTTGCTGCTGGGCAACATGGGTCGGGCCGGCGGCGGGGTCAACGCGCTGCGCGGCCACGCCAACGTCCAGGGCATCACCGATCAATGCCTCTATTCCGAGGTGTTGCCGGGCTACCTGGGTGCGCCGACCGACGCCGACAAGACCCGCGACGAGTATCTGGCCAAGCGCACCCCCAAGCCGCTGCGGCCGAACCAGATGAACTACGGGCAGAATTTCCCGAAATGGTTCGCCAGCCTGATGACAGCTTGGTACGGCAGCGCCGCCACGGCGGACAACGGCTTCGGGTACGACTGGCTGCCGAAGAAGGACGCCGCCTACGACGTGCTGGCGCTGTTCGAGCGGATGCACCAGGGCCAGCTGAACGGCTTCGTCTGCCAGGGCTTCAACCCGCTGGCCTCGGCCCCGCACAAGGCCAAGATCGATGTCGCGCTGGCCAAGCTGAAATTCCTGGTGGTAATCGACCCGCTGGCGACGGAAACCGCCGAGTTCTGGAAGAGCCACGGCGAGTTCAACCCCGCCGATCCGGCCAAGATTCAGACCGAGGTATTCCGCTTGCCCGCCACCTGCTTCGCCGAGCAGGACGGCAGCTTCACCAACTCCAGCCGGGTGATCCAATGGCACTGGAAGGGCGCGGACGGCCCCGGCGATTCATTGAGCGATCTGGACATCATCGGCGCGTTGTTCACCCGGCTGCGGGCGCTGTACGCCGAGGAGGGCGGCGCGTTCCCGGAACCGGTGTTGGGTCTGTCCTGGCCTTACCGGATTGCCGCGCAGCCCAGCCCCGAAGAAGTGGCGATGGAAATCAGCGGCAGGGCGTTGGCGGATGTGGCCGACCCGAAAGACCCGACCAAGATTCTCGCCAAAGCCGGCGAGCAACTGGCCGGCTTCGCCCAGCTGCGCGACGACGGCGCGACGGCGGCCGGCAACTGGATCTACTGCGGGATGTGGTCGCAGGCGGGCAACCTCACCGCCCGCCGCGATCCGTCCGATCCCACCGGTTTGGGCCAAAGCCTCAACTGGGGTTTCGCCTGGCCGGCCAACCGCCGCATCCTTTACAACCGCGCCTCCTGCGATCTGAGCGGCAAGCCGTGGGACGCCAGCCGGGCGGTGATCAAATGGGATGGCGCCAAGTGGGGCGGCAACGATGTGCCCGACATGCGCCCCGACGCCAAGCCCGAAGAAGCGGTGATGCCTTTCATCATGAACCCTGAGGGGGTGGCGCGGCTGTTCGCCTTCGAGCGGATGCTCGACGGCCCCATGCCGGAACACTACGAACCGTTTGAAACCCCGCTGGGCGTCAATCCGCTCCACCCCGACAACCCCCAGGCGGTCAGCAATCCCGCCGCGCGGGTTTATCCGGGCGATCTGGAGGCGCTGGGCAAGGCCGCCGAGTTCCCGTATGTCGCCACCACCTACCGGCTGGTCGAGCATTTCCATTTCTGGACCAAGCACTCGCTGCTGAACGCCATCACCCAACCGCAGCAGTTCGTGGAGATCGGCGAGGAGCTGGCGCGGGAGAAGGGCATCGTCAACGGCGGCCGGGTGCGGGTGCGCTCCAAGCGCGGCGAGATGGTCGCGGTGGTGGTGGTGACCAAGCGCATCCGCAACCTCAGCGTGAACGGCCGCAAGGTGCACACGGTCGGCGTCCCCATTCACTGGGGTTTCCGGGGCGCGACCCGGCCCGGTTATATGGTCAACGTGCTGACGCCGTTCATCGGCGACGCCAACAGCCAGACGCCGGAGTTCAAGGCGTTCCTGGTCAACATCGAGAAAGCGTGAGGAGGTCGTGATGGCATGGCAATCGCTCGATATCCAACGCCGTTCGGCGACCACCACCCCGATGCCGCACGCCCGCGAGGCGGTCGAGGTGGCCAAGCTGATCGATATTTCGCAATGTATCGGCTGCAAGGCCTGCCAGGTCGCCTGCATGGAGTGGAACGATCTGCGCGCTGAGGTGGGTACCTGCACCGGCGTCTACGACAACCCCACCGACCTGAGCGGCAAAGCCTGGACGGTGATGCGCTACGCCGAGATCGAGAACGACGGACGGCTGGAGTGGCTGATCCGCAAGGACGGCTGTATGCACTGCCAAGATCCGGGCTGCCTCAAAGCCTGCCCGGCCCCAGGCGCCATCGTGCAATACGCCAACGGCATCGTGGATTTCCACCAGGAGAACTGCATCGGTTGCGGCTATTGCATCACCGGCTGTCCGTTCAACATTCCCAGGCTGTCCGAACAGGATCACAAGGCCTACAAATGCAGCCTGTGTTCGGATCGGGTGGCGGTCGGCCAAGCGCCGGCTTGCGCCAAGACCTGTCCGACCGGGGCGATCCATTTCGGCACCAAGGAGGCGATGAAGGATCACGCCGACCACCGCATCGCCGACCTGAAGTCGCGCGGCTTTCAAAACGCCGGCCTGTACGATCCGCCGGGGGTGGGTGGCACCCACGTCATGTACGTACTCCAGCACGCCGACCATCCCCAATGGTATTCGAATCTCCCCAAAGACCCCGCCATCAGCCCGTGGGTGCAGCTTTGGAAAGGGCTGGCCAAGCCGCTGGCCATCGGCGCCATGGCGGCGGTCAGTCTGGCCGGCCTGTTCCACTACATCGTCAAGGGGCCGAACGCGATTTCCAAGGAAACCGAGAAAGAGGTGGAAAATGAGACGCGACCCGAATGACCTCGACCGCTACACCGCACCGGAGCGGGCGCTCCATTGGATCGTGGGCATCAACTTCATCCTGGCCGGCTTATCCGGGCTGACGCTGTTTCATCCGGCGTTCTGGCCGTTCACCCTGTTGTTTGGCAGCAGTACCTGGACGCGTATCCTGCATCCCTATTTTGGTTTGCTGATGGGGATTCCCTTCTTGATCATGATGCTATGGTTTTTGAACCTGAACCGGATGAACCGGGTGGACTGGCAGTGGCTGCGGCGGGTCGGCGAAATGGTCAACGGCGACGATCAGAACATGCCGGAACAGGGCAAATACAACGGCGGGCAAAAACTGCTGTTCTGGTTGCTGGTGATCGGCACCGTCCTGCTGCTGGTTTCGGGGGTTGCGATCTGGCGGGCCTGGTTCCACTTTCCGGTGGAGCAAGTGCGGCTGGCCTCGGTGGCGCACGCCGCCGTGGCGGCGGTGATGATCGGCCTGATCATGGTGCACGTTTACGCTTCGATCTGGGTCAAGGGCACCATCCGC
>DPWB01000190.1 GCA_003527885.1 Candidatus Competibacteraceae bacterium | reverse complement strand
CGCCGCCGACCATGACGCCCACCACAAACGCAACCGCCACCCTGCTCGAGGGCATCCGCGGCTTTATGGGAGCCGCTCACGTGCGCACCGACGCGGATACTTGCCTGAGCTACGGGCGCGACTGGACCCGCCTGTACGCGCCGGATCCGCTGGCGGTGGTGTTGCCGGGCAATATCGGGCAAGTACAACAGCTGGTCCATTACGCGAACGCGCATCGGCTGGCGCTGGTGCCGTCGGGTGGGCGCACCGGCCTGAGCGGCGCGGCGGTCGCCTGTCGCGGTGAACTCGTCGTGTCGCTGGAGCGGATGAACCGGATCCTGGAATTCGATCCGGTGGATCGCAGCGTCACTTGTCAAGCGGGCGCGATCACCGAAGCCGTGCAGACTTTCGCCCGCGAACAGGGGCTGTATTACCCGGTGGATTTCGCCTCGCGCGGCTCCAGCCAGATCGGCGGCAACATCGCAACCAACGCCGGCGGAATCAAGGTGGTGCGCTACGGTCTGACCCGCGATTGGGTGACGGGTTTGAAAGTGATCACCGGGCGCGGCGACCTGCTCGATCTCAACCGGGGTTTGATCAAGAACGCCAGCGGCTACGATCTGCGGCATCTGTTCGTCGGCAGCGAAGGCACCCTGGGCATCATCGTCGAGGCGACGCTCAAACTGATCCGACCCTTGCGGGAACCCAGCGTGATGGTGCTGGGCGTGCCGGACTTGAACGGCATCATGGCCATTTACGCCGCCTTGCGCGCCACGCTGGACTTGAGCGCCTTCGAGTTTTTCTCGGAACTGGCGCTGCGCCATGTCCTGAAAAAAGGTCTCCAGCGACCGTTCGACACCGCGACGCCCTATTACGTACTGGCCGAGTTCGAAAACCCGGACGGACGCCACACCGATGCCGCGCTGGCGTTGTTCGAACAGTGCGCCGAGCAAGGCTGGCTGGTCGATGGCGCGATCAGCCAGAGCGAACAGCAAGCCAAGGAGCTGTGGCGATTGCGCGAGGACATCAGCGAATCGATCTCCGAACACCAGCCCTACAAGAACGACATCGCGGTACGCATCTCGCGGGTGCCGGCGTTGCTGGAAGAGATCGACGGCCTGCTGGCGCGAGAATACCCCGATTTCGAGGTGCTGTGGTACGGCCATATCGGCGATGGCAATTTGCACATCAACATCCTGAAGCCAACGGCCATGGAAACCGCGGTCTTCGCCAAAAAATGCGGGGCGGTGAGCGAGCATCTTTTCGCGGCGCTGCAACGTCACGGCGGCAGCATTTCCGCCGAACACGGCGTCGGCCTGACCAAAAAACCCTATTTGCACTACACCCGCGACGCCACCGAGCTCGGCTATCTGCGGGCGCTCAAGCAGGTGTTCGACCCGAACGCCATCATGAATCCGGGCAAGATTTTCGATCCGGTCTGAGCGCTGATGGTACCGCCGGGCCAAAATAAAAACGCGGCGTCAGCGTAAATCCAGACCGGTGGCTCAGGTTTTGAGCCGCCACCCCTGAATCTTGCACCACCGTCGTAGGCGTTGTAACGACGAGGCCCCCACAGCCGGGAGCCTCTGGCATCGCAGGTTGAAGGGTCGCTATTTGGCCGTCACCCGAATATCGACCCGGCGGTTCTTTTGCCGGCCCTGATCGGTGGCGTTATCCGCCACCGGATGCTGTTCGCCGTAGCCTTCAGCGTCCATTCGGTTGGCGCCGACGCCCATATTGACCAACTCTTGCAGGGTCGCTTTGGCGCGCTCCCCGGAAATCCTGAGATTGGTCTGGGGGTCGCCCACGTTGTCGGTGTAGCCGCCGATCTTGATCGTGACCGCCGGATAGGCCTTGAGCACGGCGGCGATCTGCTTCAAGCGCTCCTGAGATGACGCCTTGAGCTTGGCGCTGCCGGTTTCGAATTCGAGGCCATCAAAGGTAAACCAGGTCTTGTCGTCAACCGCTTTCGTGGGATCTTCGATAAAGGCGACCAGCCTTTGCTCGACACTGCCCGGAAGGACCCTAAGCTTTACATTGTCGCGCAAGACCAGCTCCACCGGTTGCGTGGCGGAAACCACGCCTTCCTGTGTGGGCGCGGCTGGCGCGGCTGGCGCGGTGGCGGGCGCCGTCCCACTGACGGCGGGCGTCCGGGTAGCCGTGGTATCAGCTCTATCGCAGCCCCGCACCAGCAGGAAACCCAGGCCCAGCAAGCCCAGCAAGCCCAGCAGCCAATGCCAAGGAAAACCGGAACGCTCGGATCGTGGCGCATCCGCGATGATCGCCGGGCCGGCCGGCCGCGTCTCATGGGGCGCCACTTTTGCGGTAACGGCAGCCGGCCCGCCCTGCCAGCCCAGCAGGGAGAGCAGACCATCGGGCGCGTTTTTTTCGAGAAAACCCCGTTGGCCGTCGAGATAGCCACGCAAGCCCGGAGCATCCACGTTGCCGCCGAATTGGCGTTTGATGAAACCGAGCACCGCGGGCGCGACCAGGCTCAGCAAGGACAAAGCCGAACTTTGGCCTATCCCGCTCGAACTGGCTACCCAGCGGGCCAAGCCGTCGGCCCGCTCGCCAAACAGCGAACCCAACAGCGCTTTGCCTTGATCGATCAGGCCCGGGGAAGCGCCGGGTTGTCGTATTGAAGCCGTCAGATCGGCCAAGCCACCGTCGTTGAACCGGGTCTCGTTGAGAACGTCGGCGAGCGCGGTGGCCCCGTCCGGCGCGGCGCTACGCTGAATCAGCCCCGCCAGGGTCGCTTCCCCGGCGCGCTGGGTCGCGGCCCGAGTGGCGCCCGGTTGTTCGCCCGTCAAAGTACTGAGCGATTGAATTAACTCGTCGCCGAATTGCGCTTTGAACAGTTCCAGCAAATTGGTCACCATGAAGGTTCTCCTGTTGATACGGTGAGCCGGGCCAACTAAGTGACCATGAGCGTTAGTTATTTTGGTTGAACGGTCAAGGTCGTTTCTTTGTCCGCCCCCGAAAGGTGAAAGTTCCTAGGGTGTGTTCACACTAACGC
>DPWB01000217.1 GCA_003527885.1 Candidatus Competibacteraceae bacterium | reverse complement strand
CAGCCTCTACATCGTCGCCGAAGGTGAAGTCGACATTACCCAAGGCGACCGAATTCTTGAAACGGTCGGTCCGGGCGGCGTGCTGGGCGAACTGGCCTTGATCGACGACAAGCCGCGCAGCGCCTCGGCTATCGCCCGCACCGATTGCCTGCTGGCCCCCATCAACCGGGAGCATTTTCTCGCGCTCGTCCAGCGCACCCCGCTCTTCGCCCTTCAGGTCATGCGGTCGATGGCCCACCGGTTGCGCCATACGACCCGTTTGCTCCACAGCTGACGCCGTTTCCAGGCGGCATCCACCCCGGGAACCGAGCCAGTTTGCGCCATGAAAAGGCCCGTTCATCGCTTTTGATATCCCGCCGAGCGTTCACGACGCGCCGAACATCGACCGCCGGCAGCATGATGCCCGGCTCGATCTCGTAGCGTGTCACCCCGCCCTATGCTGCCCCCTGGAGTGTTCCATGACCGATGCGTCTTTTGCCTGCCAAGCGGAACCGGGCTTGCCGGAAGACCACCTGCTCGCCGGTTACGCGGTTCCCGCGTCGGGTTACGACGAAATGTGTTCGGCGTCTGGGGTGTTGCGGCCTCACTGGCGGGAACTGGCAAAGACGCTGGAATGCATCGGCGGCGTGGAGCTGGAGCGCCGCCACAACGAAGTCCAGCGCCTCTTACAGGCCGACGGGGTCACTTACAACACCTACGACGATCCCCAAGGCTCGCTGCGGCGGTGGTTGGTGGACACGGTTCCGCTGCTGATGACCGGCGAGGAATGGAGCGGGCTGGCAGCGGGTTTGGCGCAACGCTCGCGGCTGCTGAACGCGCTGCTGGCCGATCTTTACGGGCCGCGAACCGCCATCCGGGAAGGTTGGCTGCCCCCGGAACTCATCTTCTCTCATCCCGGCTTTCTTCCGGCCTGCCATCGGTCCTTGCCTGAAGGTCGGCGCTGGCTGATTTTTCATGGCGTCGATTTGGCGCGCGGGCCGGATGGCGTCATCAGAGCCTATGGCGATCGCGCCCAGTCGCCCTCCGGGGCCGGTTACACTCTGGAAAATCGTATCATCCTGGCGCGGGCTCTGCCGATGATTTATCGTGATGCACCCCTGCGCCGGCTGGCCAGCTTCCTGGAAACCGAGCGCGCCACCCTCGCCCGCCTGGCCCCTCACCATCCCGAAAACCCGCACGTCGTCTTGCTGACGCCCGGCCCCAGCAGTCCGGTGTACTTCGAACATGCCTATCTCGCTAACTATCTGTCCCTGAGCTTGGTCGAAGGGGAAGATTTGGTGGTGCGCGACGGCCGGGTCTGGCTGAAAACGCTCGGCGGATTACGGCCCGTGGACGTGATTATGCGCCGGGTCGCCGACCCTCTTTGCGACCCCCTGGAACTGCGCGGCGATTCCCTGTTGGGCGTCCCTGGCCTGTTGCAGGCGGTGCGCGGCGACCGTGTTGCGCTCGCCAACGCCTTGGGCAGCGCCGTCGTCGAAAATCCCGGATTGGTCGCTTTTCTGCCACAACTGAGCCGTCACCTGCTGGGCGAGGAGCTCAAACTGCCCTCGCTGGCGACCTGGTGGTGCGGCAATCCGGCCGATCGCAGCTACGTCTTGGCCAACCTGGATCGGTTGGTGGTGCGTTCGATCCTGCCAAACGAGCCGCACTGGGAGGGCGTCCGGCTCGATGAGCGAACCCGCCGACAGGTGACCGAACGGATTCAAGCCGCCCCGCATTTGTTCGTCGGCCAGGAATCGCCGCCCCTGTCGACCGCGCCGGTATTGGAGGGCGGCCGGCTGGTGCCCCGTCCGGTGATGCTGCGCGGCTTCGTGGTCGCTGCGGACGACGGCTACCGGGTCATGCCGGGCGGTTTGGCGCGGGTGTCTTCGGGGCTGGACACGCTACAAGCCGCCTTGCAAAAGGGCGGGACCAGCAAGGACTGGTGGGTGTTGGCGCCCACGCCACAACGTCACGTCAGCCTGTTGCGCCAAGCGTACGGACCCATCGTGGTCACCCGCGACGGCAGCGATCTACCGAGCCGGGTAGCCGACCATCTGTTCTGGCTCGGCCGCTACAGCGAGCGCTTCGACGGCACCGCCCGGCTGCTGCGAGAGGCGTTCGGCCGACTGCTGGAGTGGGAGCAAGACAACACCGACGAGCGCTGCCTGGATGACTTGCTGGATGCCTTGAAAATCCCGGTGCCGCCGGTGGCGGAATCGCCGCGCGCGCGTTTCTTCGCCTTGCGACACGCCCTGTTGAACCTGCTGGTGGAATCCGAGCATCCCAGCAACATCCAGGCGCTGTTTGGCGGGATGCTGCGGACCGGGCGCGCGGTGCGCAATCATTTGGGCGATGACAGTTGGCGGATTCTCAATCGCTTGCAGCAGATCATTCAGGATACCCCGGCCGGTTTGGGGGTCCGGCAGGCCCGGGAGTTGCTGGAAGAAGAACTGACGCTGGCGGCGGCGTTCTGCGGCCTCAATTACGAAACCATGCCCCACCATCAGGGCTGGTTGTTTTTCGATGTCGGTCGCTACCTGGAACGGGTGCTGCGCACGCTGGCTCTGTTCGATTTGGCCTTTATCACGGCCCGCAATCCCGGCTTGCCGCTGTGGGAGGTGGTGCTGGCCATCACCGACAACCTGACCGCTTACCGGCGCCGCTACCGCTCGGCCCTGCACCCGACCGCGATCATCGATCTGCTGTTGTTCGACACCGGCAACCCGCGCTCCGTCGGCTATCAGTTGCGGCGGCTACAACACAACATCGCCCGCTTGTATCGGCCCGACCAATCCCATTACCGCAGCGCCGAGGAACGCCTGATCCTGGAGGCTTTTACCGCCCTGCAATTGGCCGATATCGAAGCGTTGGCCACCTTGAACCACGACAGCACCCGTTCGAGCATCGAGCTGACCCGCCTTTTGGAGGCGGTTCGCCGGCCGCTGGGCGGCCTGTCGGACGCCTTGACCCACAGCCACTTCAGTCACGCCGAAATTCCCCGTCAACTCATCACCATGCAGCCGTGAAGTACACCATCACCCACCGCACCCTGTACCGGTACAGCAGCGGGGTCGCCTTGTGTCACAACGAAGCCCGGCTGCTGCCCCGGCAAACTCCCTGGCAACTGTGCCAGCCGAGCCAAATTACGATCGAGCCGCGCCCGGCGCTCTCCACCGAACGGGAGGATTTTTTCGGGAACCGGGTGCTGTACTTCGCCATCCAAGACATCCATCAGCGCTTGGAAGTGAACGTCGCGACCGAGGTGCAGATCCTGGCCAACCGCCCCTTCGACCCATCGAGCCCTTCGCTGCCCTGGGAGCGCGCGCGCGATAGGTTGCGGGGAAGCGCCGACCCGGAAATCATCGAGGCGCGGCTGTTCGAACTGGACTCGCCGTTCGCGAGCCTTCACCCGGCTTTTCGCGAGTACGCCCAAGCCAGCTTTCCGCCCGGCCGGCCCCTGCTGGAGGCGGTGGCGGACTTGAACCGGCGGATTTATCGGGAGTTTAGCTACGACCCGCACTTCACCACGATCGCCACGCCCCTCAAGGACGTCCTGAGCCAGCGGCGCGGCGTCTGTCAGGATTTCGCCCACCTGGGTATCGCCTGCCTGCGCGGTATGGGGCTGGCGGCGCGTTATGTCAGCGGCTATCTGGAAACCCTTCCGCCGCCCGGCCAGCCCAGGCTGATCGGCGCCGACGCCTCGCACGCTTGGCTGGCGGTCTACGTACCGGGCGCGGGGTGGGCGGAGTTCGACCCGACCAACGACTGTATGCCCCAGCACCGCCACATCACGCTGGCGTGGGGGCGGGATTACGGCGATGTCGCGCCGCTGATCGGCGTCATGACCGGCGGCGGCTCGCACCGGATCGAGGTTTCGGTGGATGTGGCGCCCCAACACGCACCGGACGCCGAGGCGTGAACGGTCGCGGCTTTCACGTTTGAGAGCCCGCTGCCCACCATTTCGAGCGGGCGCTCAAATCCGCACCGCCAACACGTCGCAGGGCGCGCCGTGCAATACGGCGTTGGCGGTCGAGCCCAACAGCAGCGCCAAGCCGTGGCGGCCGTGGCTGCCGACCACGATCAAATCCACTTGATGATCCTCGACGGCCCCAAAAATCCCTTCTTTGGTCGAAGGGGCGTTGACGACCCACAAGTCAGCGTTTTCCAGCTTCAGTTTTTGCGCCAGTTGCCCCAGCGCCGCGCGCGATTCCCGCAACAGCACCTTATCGGGCAGTTCCGGCAAGACCGGCAACAGTTCATAACCGCCGCCCAAACTGATATTGACATCCTCGACCACATGAATCGCGCTCAAGCGCGCCCCGTACTGTCGGGCGATGTCCTTGGCGCGTTCGCCGACCTTGAGCGCCTCGTCGGAAAAATCGGCCGCAAAGAGCACATGTCGATAGCCCATGGTATTTCTCCAAAAAACCCGAAGCGAAAAACCCTCTTTATTTCCCTATCGATTCTAACAGAATCCGCAAAAACTCCTGGGTCTCCCGCCGCGCCGGATCGTCGGGCGGCAAGCGCTTTTGCGCCTCGCGCAAAGCCCCAACCCCCAATTTCACCTGCGATAAGCCGAGATTGTGCAGGGTTCGGGCATCATCGCGACGGCGCAACGATTCCCGGTAGGCGCGTTCGGCCGAATCCAACCGTCCCTGCTCCGAATAGAGATTTCCCAAATGGAACCACGGGGCGGCATCCTTGGGTTTCAGGCGGATCAATTGCAAATAATAGCCTTCCGCCACATCCAAACGGCCCGTTTCATAGGCTTGGCGGGCACGATCTTCAATGAAACCGGGATGGGCCGCATCGGCGTTCGGCGGTTTCCGGGGCAAAGCCTCGGGTATCGGGGCCGCGCGCTCCGCGGGAGATGGGCGAGGCGTCGGAAACTCTGGCGCCGCCGCCGGAGTCGTGGGCGCTGCCGCGATCTCTCCGGCGCGCGCCGCTGACGCTGGAGCGGCCGGAACCGACAAACGCTCCAAAGCGGCGCAACCTCCTAAAATGGCGCCACAGCAAACCGTCAACACACTTCGGTTCATACGGTATCCGCCTCCACAATCCGTTCAGACCCATCCACTACACTAAAAATAGCGTCGCCAATCCCAAAAAAATAAAAAATCCCATCCCATCGGTGATAAAGGTCAACAATACGCTCGACCCCAGCGCGGGATCGCGACCGATCCGGTGCAAGAGCAAGGGAATGGCCACACCCACCAGCGCCGCCAGCAACAAATTCAACAGCATGGCCGCCGCCATCACCAGTCCCAGAGGTAAATTCCAATACAACAAATAAGCGAACAAACCGACGGTCGCCCCCCATACCAACCCGTTCATCAGGCCGACGCCTAACTCCTTGAGCACCAGATACCCTTTATTATCGGGGGTGATCTCGCCCAACGCCAAGCCGCGCACCACCAGAGCGGTGGTCTGGTTGCCGGAATTGCCGCCGATACCGGCCACGATCGGCATGAGCGTCGCCAGGGCGACGATCTGGGAAATGGTGTTTTCAAACAGGCCGATGGCCCGCGAAGCGACGAACGCCGTACAGAGGTTGACCGACAGCCACAACCAGCGGTTGCGAGCGCTGTCCCAGATCGGCGCGAACAAATCTTCATCGCCGCGCAGGCCGGCCCGGTTCAGGGCGTCTTCCTCCGACTCCTCGCGGATGAAATCGACCACGGCGTCCACGGTCAAGCGCCCGAGCAACTTGCCCCGTTCGTTCACCACCGGCGCCGATATCAGGTCGTAACGCTCGAAAGCCCGCGCCGCGTCAGCGGCGGCCTCGTCGGCGCCGAACACCACCGGGTCGGTCAGTTTGAGCTCGCCGACCCGCCTTGCGGGATCGTTGAGCAACAGCGCCCGCAACGGCAACACCCCCTTGAGCTGATGGCGGGCATCCACCACGAACAGGCTGTCGGTGTTGGGCGGCAAATCCTCCCGGCCGCGCAACAGCCGCAACACCTGTTCGACCCGTTGGGTCTCGCGCACCGTCAGCACATCCTGGCTCATCAACCGGCCGACCCGATCCTCGGGATAAGCCATGGTGGTTTGCAGCCAGTCACGGTCCCGCGCCGGTAGATTCCGCGACACGTCAGCCAACACATCCTCGGGGATCGCGTCGGCCAACTCCGCCAGGTCGTCGGCGTCGAGCGAGCCCAGCACCCGCAACAGCTCGGGCCGTTCCAGGATTTCGACCAGCGAATCCCGCACCGCGTCCGACACCTCCAGCAGCACGTCGCCGCTGCGCCCTTCGCCGATCTGTCGCCAGATCAGCAGCCGATCCTCTTGCGGCAAGGCTTCCAGGAGATAGGCGACATCGGCCGGATGCAGGTTACTCAGCTTGCGTTGCAGCTCGACCAGATGCTGGCGGTGCACCAGCGACTCGATCAGCCGGTGGCGAGGGCTGGTCCGGTCGCGCTCCACCAGCGTCTCGACCAGACGGTGTTTTTCCAACAACCCGACAATGTGCCGCAGCAACTCCTCCAGCTTGGGATGGGACGCCTGCGGGGCCACCGCCGGATCGGCCACGCTAGCCGCCGGTCCCGTAACGGCGCGCGACGTAATCGGCCACCAGTTGCTGGAACTCGGCGGCGATGCGCTCGCCTTTCAGGGTGACCGTCTTTTCGCCGTCCACGTAGACCGGCGCCACCGGCACTTCGCCGGTGCCGGGCAGGCTGATGCCGATGTTGGCTTGCTTGCTCTCGCCGGGGCCGTTGACCACGCAGCCCATCACCGCCACGGTCAAGTTTTCGACGCCGGGATAACGGCCGCGCCAGACCGGCATTTGCTCGCGCAAGTAGCCCTGAATTTGCTGGGCCAAGTGTTGGAAATAATCGCTGCTGGTGCGACCGCAGCCGGGGCAGGCCACCACCGCCGGCGTGAAGGCGCGCAAGCCCGTCGCTTGCAAAATCTCCTGGGCGACCCGCACTTCCTGGGTGCGGCTACCACCCGGCTCCGGCGTCAGCGAAATGCGGATGGTGTCGCCGATGCCCTCTTGCAGCAGCACCGCCAACGCGGCGGTGGAGGCGACGATACCCTTGCTGCCCATGCCCGCTTCGGTCAGCCCCAGATGGAGCGGATAGTCGCAGCGCGCCGCCAGCTGGCGATAGACCGCGATCAAATCCTGCACGCCGCTCATCTTCACCGACAGAATGATGCGGTCGTGGCCGAGTCCGATCTGCTCGGCCCGCCGCGCGCTGTCCAAGGCCGACAGAATCATGGCTTCATGCATCACCTCGGCGGCGGGGCTTGGCGCCGGCCGCCCGGCGTTGT
>DPWB01000140.1 GCA_003527885.1 Candidatus Competibacteraceae bacterium | reverse complement strand
CTAACACTGTATGCCAGGTGCGCCTTAGTCTCTTTTTTTCAAGCAGAAGACGGCATACGAGATCTAGTACGGTCTCGTGGGCTCGGAGATGTGTATAAGAGACAGGGCGGATACCGTGGGCGCGCGGGTTTTGGTGACGGTCGGTAATGCCGTCTCTGGAGTGGGCTCTATTTGGTTTGGTCTGGCGGATACCCTCTGGCAAGCGTCACTGGGCCGGACCTTGGTCGGATTGGGCGTGTCGGTGGTGTTCGTGGGGCTGATGAAAAGCAACACGGTCTGGTTCCAGGACCGGGATTACGGTTTTATCAGCGGCCTGACGCTGTTGCTCGGTAATCTCGGGGCCATTCTGGCGGCCGGTCCCCTGGCGGGGTTACTGACGTTGTGGTCCTGGCGGTCGGTGTTCGTCGCTTTCGGCGTCATCGCCCTGGTGCTGGCGGTGCTGTCGTGGCTGATCGTGCGCGACAAACCGGAGGCGTTGGGGTTTCCCTCGGTCCGGGAAATGGGTGGCCAGCCCCCGCACGCGGGGCGCGACCGCCACTGGTGGTACGGCTTGCTGGGCGTGTTGGCCACCCGCCGGGCGTGGCCGGGTTTCTGGCTTAACCTGGGGATGCCGGGTACTTTCCTGGCCTTCGTCGGATTGTGGGCGATCCCCTTCCTGCGTGACGTGCACGGCCTGGAGCGGTCGGCAGCTTCCGTATACACCACCGTCGCCCTGGCCGGTTTCGCCTGTGGCGCGCTGTTTCACGGCTGGTGTTCCGACCGCCTGGGCCGGCGTAAACCGCTGTTGGTCAGCGGGACCTTGCTGTATGCGATCGCCTGGACGGGAACCGTTTATGGCGGCTGGACGCCCGGTGGCGCAGGCATGGCCTGGTTCGTGTTGATGGGCTTCAGTTGCGGTTCGTTCGTGCTGACCTATGCCGGCGCCAAGGAAGTGGTTGCCCCGGCGCTGTCGGGCATGGCCATCGCCCTGGTGAATACCGGAATTTTCCTGGGCGCGGCGCTGGTCCAGCCGCTGTTTGGCTGGATCATGGATCTGACGTGGCGAGGCGCTCTCGCCAACGGGGTGCGGGCCTATGGCACCGCCGATTATCGGGCCGGATTTTTACTGATCCTGGCGGGCGTGGCGCTGGCGGTCGCGGCTTCGGCCTTTTTTCGTGAAACCCGTTGTCGGAATATCACGCTCCGGGATTGACGGGCGGTGTCCGGCCAAAAAAAGGGATCGCTCGCGCGATCCCTGAGACCTCCAAGCGAGAGGAGCAAATCAATCAGATGTAATCACCCTTGAAGCTTTCGAGGGTCTTGATGTAGTTGGCGCGCTCGAACGCGGTCGGGTCGGCGACGTTCTGTTGGCTCATCGAGCCTTTCATCTGTTCGACCGATGTATAGTTATGCATCTCCATCCAGGTCTGCAAACCATCGCGCAGCGTGGTCATGTAGTCGATGCCGTTCTTGAGCAAGGCCGAGGTGGTCATCACCACATCCGCGCCCGCCATCAGATACTTCACCACTTCCACCGGCGTGTGCACGCCGCGGGTCGCGCCCAGCGAAGCCCGCAAGCGCCCGTACAGCACCGCGATCCACAGCAACGGCAAGCGCATCTCATCGGGCGAACTCAGATTGAGATTGGGTGCCACTTCCAGCTTGTCCAAATCGAAATCCGGCTGATAGAACCGGTTGAACAACACCAGCGCGTCCGCTCCCGCGTCGTCCAACGCCTTGGTCATCGAACCGATCGCGCTGAAAAACGGGCTCAGCTTCACCGCCACCGGCACCGTCACCGCCGCTTTGACCGCTTTGACGATTTCGATGTAGCGCTGCTCGACCGCGCGGCCGTCGGTGGTGAGGTCGGCCGGGATGTAATAGATGTTGAGCTCGATGCCCTTGGCTCCCGCCTGCTGCATCAACTGGGCGTACTCGATCCAACCGGCGTTGGTGATGCCGTTGAGGCTGCCCATGATCGGGATATCCACCGCTTCGGACGCCCGCCGCAAAATATCCAAATAGCTGTCCGGACCGACGGTGTAGTCGTCCACTTCCGGAAAGTAGCTCAGCGACTCGGCGAAGCTTTCGGTGTGCGCCGTCATCAGATATTCCAGTGCGGCGCTCTCGTGTTTCAGCTGTTCCTCGAACAGCGAAAACATGACCACGGCCGACGCGCCGGCGTCCTCCAGACGCTTGATGTTGGCCACGGTTCCCGCCAGCGGCGAGGCCGACGCCACGATGGGATGCTTCAATTCCATCCCCATGTAAGTGGTTCGTAAATCCATGGTGATACCTTCTGCGTGCAAGATGTCGGTGGATCGTCAGCCCGTTACCCGCTGGCGGTGCGCCAGCGCGTGCTCCTCTCCCTGCCGGGACGGGGAGCGGGCCCGAAGGTTCGGGGATGACGCGCCTTTTATTGTTTGTACGTCGGCTGGAAAGCCGCGCCGCTGCGGGCCGCCATTTCCTCGTACACGGCCCAGCGCTGGTTGATCGCCTGCTGTCCCAGCTCCATGAGATGCTCGGCCTCCTTGGGGTTGGTGTAGGCGAGCACCTTGTAGCGCACCTCGTTGTA